>NZ_JBQTIN010000051.1:0-7988 GCF_052388015.1 Sphingosinicella sp. | reverse complement strand
GCGGCCGGCGGGGCGGGTGCTGGTGGTGGCGGGTGGCGTGGGGCGGGACTTCCGCGGCGTTCTCCCCCGGTGGGGGGGGTCGGGGGCGGCTCGCCCCCGCGACCGCCGGGACTCGATGTCCCGGCGGAAGCGTCGCAATGATGCCCGAAGTCCATTGGGCGCGCCGACGCGCGCACCCACCCCTCAATCCCCTCCCTGAGAGGGAGGGGGCTAGCGGCCGATCAAATGAAAGCGATCGAGGCGCCCGTCGAGAAAGCGGACGCTCGTGCCGTCATAATAAGCGTCCTCCTCGAGCCGGAATTCGACCATCTGGCCACCCCATTCGGGCACCGCCTGGCGGACGTTCAGCTCGACCGACCAGGCGGTGTTCGGTCGCACCATCCCTTCGCCGCGTGGATCGGCATTCTGATTGTCCCAGAAGCCGATCGACGGGCCGGCGCCATGACCGTGATAGCCGAGGGGGTGCGAATAAATGGTGGCGTTCAGCCCCTGCGCGCCGGCGCGGATGCGGGCGGCCTCCAACACCGCATTGCCGCTGAGCCCGGTGCGGAAGCTCGCCACCACCGCGTCCTGGGCGCGGTTGGCGGCGGCGAGGCCGAGGCGGAGGCCCGCCGGCGCGTCGCGCTCGCCACGGCGAAGAACGTAGGCGAGATGCTGGGTGTCGGTATTGAGGCCGAGATAGGTGATGCCGAAATCGCACCACAGCATGTCGCCGGGCTGGATCACCGCGTCGCCGTCGAGCGGGCCTGCCGCGCCCTGACGGAAGATCGCGACCGAGGGGTGGAACCAGGTGTCGAGCCCGAGCCCGGCGATCCGCTCGCGAAACCACCAGACGAGGTCGTCGGCGCTGGTCCGGCCGGGGCGGATCGCGCGGCGCGAAAAGCCCTCGGCGATGATCGCATGGGCGATGCGGACGATCTCGGGATAGCGCGCCATCTCCTCGGGGATGCGCCGCTCCAGCCAGCCGATGGCGAGATCGTCGCTCGCCTGGACGCGCGGGCGCAGCCGCGCCGGCAGCGCCTCGATCAGCGCTTGATATTGGCTGTGCGTAAGGCCGTCGCCGAAGGCGCTGGCCGGCGAGACGTTGACCCGGATCGTGCTCGGGTTCCGCGCGACGATCAGCTCGGCGAGCCGCGCCCATTGGTCGGGCTGCGCCGCCGGGTCCCAGGCCGGCGCGAACAGGCCGCCGAGGCCGTAGCGGCTGACCGTCAGCCGCTCGATTGGCCGCCCGCCGCCGGGATCGTGGAAGATCAGGATCGTCCGCCGCCGCGCCCGCATGCTGGTCGCGTTCAGCATCGTCGTCATCACCGGATCTTCGAGATATTCGCGGGCGATCAGCACCCACATGTCGACGCCCGCCTCGCGCATCAAAGCCGGCACGACCGCGTCGAGGCGCCGGGCGAGCCAGCCGTCCTGCAGCTCGGCCCGCTCGCGCAACGGCAGGATGCGCGGCATCGCCGGGTGCATCTCCTCCTGCGCGGAAGCGGGCTGCCAAGGGGCAGCGAAGCTCACAAGCAGGATGAGGAGCACAAGTCCCAATCCCCCTCTCTCCGGCGGGGAGAGGGAACAAGAGCGGCGACCGGGCCCCGCCTAGTAAAGGACATAGGGCCTCCGCTCCTCTTCCCAGGCCTGCTCGTCGGGCATGGTCAGCGCATCGAGATCGCCCGGCGCCGCGGCCGCGTCGTCCACCCATTCTCGCAACCCCGGCCCGCCGTTGATCACGTCGATCGCCAGTTTGTCGAACACATATTCATAGGGAAAATCGCGCCACAGCTCGTAGTCCGGATAGAGCGCCCGGATTGCCTTGAAGCCCAGCGCCTGCAGCCGCCACGGCTTGAACGCCGCATGGTCGTAGGCGCCACCCTCCGCATGGATGAACACGCCTGAGCAAAGCTGGCCGACATGCTTGTGGAAGGTCGGCTGAAACCAGATATCACGCAGCGTGCAGCCCTCCAGCCACTGCGGCGCGAGGCGGTGCATTTTCGCCAACACTTGTTTGGCGTCGATGTCCGGCGCGCCGAACAATTCGAGCGGGCGGGTGCTGCCCCTGCCCTCGCTCAGCGTCGTCCCCTCCAGCATCACCGTGCCGGCATAAGCCCGCGCCATGTTCAGGTTGGCGGCATTGGGGCTGGGGTTGATCCACACCCGCTCCGGCGGCCAGCCAAAGCCCGGCCCCTCATCCGGCCGCCACCCCTCCATCTCGATCACGCGATAATTGACGTCGAGCTTGAAATGGTCGACGAACCAGCGGCCCATCTCGCCGAGCGTCAGCCCGTGCCGCATCGGCATCGGCCCCGCGCCGACGAAGCTCTCCCAGCCCGGACGCAGCGTCAGCCCTTCGACCGGACGGCCGGCGGGGTTGGGCCGGTCGAGCACCCAGACCGACTTGGCGTGCTCGGCGGCGGCCTCGAGCGCGTAGAGCAGCGTCGTCACGAAAGTGTAAATACGGCAGCCGACGTCCTGCAGGTCGACCAGCATCACGTCGAACGTGCCCATCCACTGCCCGCGCGGCCGGCGGACCTCGCCATACAGGCTGAATACGGGGATGTTGGTGGCGGGGTCCGTATAATCCGGCGACTCCATCATATTGTCCTGGAGATCGCCCCGCACGCCATGCTGCGGCCCGAACATCGCGGAGACGTTCACCCCCGCCGCGATCAGCGCGTCGAGACTGTGCGTGAGGTCCGCCGTCACCGAGGCAGGATGTGCGAGCAGCGCGACCCGCCTTCCCTCCAGCGGGCGGCGCAGCTCAGGCTCCGCGAGCAACCGGTCGATGCCGAATTTCATGGCGCGGGTGCTGGCGGCAGTTCGAGCGCAAAGCAAGCGCGGTCGTGGAAATCGGGCGCGTCCCCGCCATGGCGCAGCGCCCAGAAGGATTTCGCCCCGCTCTTATCCTCGATGACGGCGGACAGGCCGAGCCGGGAATAATCGGCGCGAAGATCGGGCGTGAAGAGGATCGACACTTCCAGACGCGCCTCCTCGCGGGTCAGCGCGATCTCCGGGCGGGCGCGGAGCGCGGCGTTCATCGGGACCGGATCGCGATAGACGGCGAGATCATAAGCCGCCCATTGTGACGAGGGCGAGAAATTGAACTCGAGATAGGCCGTCCCCTCGCGCGCTGCGATGAACGCCTCGAAGCAGGTCGTCCGCCAGAGGTTGTCCGCCCGGAGCGGCGGCGCCGGCTCGGGCAGCAGCAATTCGTCGGGCCGGCCCGAGACCAGATAGCGCAGCAAGATGGCATCGGCGGACGGCCGCTCGACGACGACTTCGATCTCGTCCACCGCCGCCGCGGGGTAAGCGGGATGAGGGGAAAGGCCGACCTGCACGGCCATCGTCCTAACGGATTCGCGTGATGGCAGGAAAGCGGGAACGGCGGCGGCGCCAACACGCGCCGCCGTCCCGCCACCGTTGCAGCGATCAGCGCAGGCCGCCGCCCGCGCTCAGTTTCTCGCCGGTAAGCCAGCGCGCATCCTCGGAGGCGAGGAACACCGCCACCGCGCCGATGTCGTCGGGCTGACCGATCCGGCCGAGCGGGGTCTGGGCCACCCAACCGCTCTCCAACTCCGAGCCGATGACACCAATCGCGTGCGTGCCCTCGGTCTCCACCACGCCCGGATTGATCGCGTTGACCCGGATCCTGCGCGGCCCGAGCTCCTTGGCCAGCACGCCGGTGATCGCGTCGACCGCGCCCTTGGTGCCGGAATAGACCGCCGTATCGGGCGGCAGGACGCTGGTGACCAGCGAGGAGATGTTGATCACGCTGCCGCCTTCGCCGAGATGCCGGGCCGCCGCCTGCGTCGCCAGCAGCACGCCGAGCACGTTGACGTCGAACATCCGGCGATACCGGTCCTCGGTCACGGCGTCGATCGGGGCGAATTCGTAGACGCCCGAATTGTTGACCAGCACGTCGAGCCGGCCATAAGTTTGCACGGCGGCGTCGATCAGGCCTTGGGCCTGGTCCGCCTTGGACACGTCGCCCTGCACGGCGATCGCCTTGCCGCCCGCCTCCTCGATGTCGCTCACGACCTTGTCCGCGCCGGCCTTGCTCGATGCATAATTCACCACCACCGCGGCGCCTTCCGCCGCCAGCGCGCGGGCAATGCCGGCGCCGATGCCCTTGGAGGCTCCGGTGACGACGGCGACTTTTCCTGCAAGTTTCGACATGATCTGGTTCCCATGGGCCGGTCGCCGGAATGGCGCCTTACTCCCATAGTTCCGAAACTTAGAACTATTGAACCCACCTTCAAGACCCCCTAGTTGAAATTCATGCGCCCCCTCCATCACCCTTCGATAGACGACGTGACGCCGGAGGCGATCCTCCATGCTCTGTCCGATCCCGAGCGGGTCACGATCCTGGCGGAGATCGCCGGCCGCGACTGCGCCACGGCCTGTTCGGCCTTCGCGGCGATCGGCCAGCGGGTCATTCCCAAATCGTCGCTGTCGCAGCATTTCAAGGTGCTGCGCGAGGCGGGGCTGATCCGCTCCAAGCGGCAGGGCGTCGAGATCCGCAATGCGTCGCGCTGCGCCGAGGTGGAGGTGCGCTTTCCGGGCCTGATCGCCGCCATCATGAATGCTTACGGCCGAAACCCCACCCCGCCGGCCTAGCGTCGCGCGCCGCTATTCAAGTCCCCCGCCCGCCATGCTAGGCGCGCCGCAATGCACCAATACAAGTCCGATCTCCTGCGCCTGCTCGATGAGCGCGGCTACATCCACCAAGTGACCGACGCGGCGGCGCTGGACGCGCTGGCGGCGCGGGAGATCGTGCCGGGCTATATCGGCTTCGACGCGACCGCGCCGTCGCTCCATGTCGGCTCCCTGGTCCAGATCATGCTGCTCCGCCGCCTCCAGCAGGCCGGGCACAAGCCGATCGTGCTGATGGGCGGCGGGACGACCAAGATCGGCGACCCCTCCGGCCGCGACGAGAGCCGCAAGCTGCTCACCGCCGCCGACATCCATGCCAACATCGCCTCGATCCGCCGGGTGTTCGAGGCCTTCCTGACCTTCGGCGACGGCCCCACCGACGCGGTGCTGGTCGACAATGCCGACTGGCTCGACGCGCTCGACTACATCCCCTTCCTGCGCGAGGTCGGCCCGCATTTCACGATCAACCGGATGCTGACCTTCGACAGCGTCCGCCTCCGGCTCGACCGCGAGCAGCCGCTCACCTTCCTCGAATTCAACTACATGATCCTCCAGGCCTATGATTTCCTGGAGCTCTCGCGCCGCGCCGGCTGCCGGCTCCAGCTCGGCGGATCGGACCAGTGGGGCAATATCGTCAACGGCGTGGATCTTGCGCGGCGGATGGACGGCGCCGAGCTGTTCGGCGTGACGACGCCGCTGATCACCACCGCCGACGGCGGCAAGATGGGCAAGACCGCGGCCGGCGCCGTCTGGCTCAATCCCGACCAGCTCGGGCCCTATGACTATTGGCAATTCTGGCGGAACACCCAGGACGCCGACGTCGGCCGCTTCCTGCGCCTGTTCACCGATCTGCCGCTGGACGAGGTCGCCCGGCTGGAAGCACTCGAAGGCGCCGGGATCAACGACGCGAAGAAGGCGCTCGCCGACGCCGCGACGGCAATGCTGCACGGCGCGGATGCGGCGGCGGCGGCCAACGAGACGGCTCGGCTGACGTTCGAGGAAGGTGCGTCGGGGGCCGAGCTGCCGACGCTGAAGGTCGCGGGCGAAATCTCGGTCGCCGACGCTTTGGTCGGCCTCGGCTTTTGCGCGTCGAAGAAGGAGGCGCGCCGGCTGATCGCGCAGGGCGGCGCGCGCGTGAACGACGAGGCGGTATCCGACGAATTCGCGATGCTCACCGTGATTGGCGACACCCGCGTCTCGGCCGGCAAGAAGAAGCACGGCTTGCTAACCGCCGCGTAGTAGACCCACCGCCGCGTCGCGCTCCATGAGATAGAGCAGCAGGCGCGCCGCCTGCCCGCGCTCGCTTTCCAGGCCGCCGTCGCGATCGATGAGCAGGCGGGCGTCGTCGGCCGCGACCGGGGCCAGCGCGGTCACCTGCTCGGGCGTCGCGACGCGAAAGCTCGCCTCGCCCGATTGGCGGGTGCCGAGGATCTCGCCGGCGCCGCGCAGGCGCAGATCCTCCTCGGCGATGCGGAAGCCGTCATTGGTCTCGCGCATCAGCGCCAGGCGCGCCCGCGCCGTTTCGCTCAGGATCGGGCCGCGCAGCAGCAGGCAGATGCTGCGCTGGTCGCCGCGCCCGACCCTGCCCCGCAGCTGGTGCAGCTGGGCGAGGCCGAAGCGCTCGGCCCCCTCGACGATCATCAGCGATGCGCTCGGCACGTCGACGCCGACCTCGATCACCGTCGTCGCGACCAGCACCGCAAGGTCGCCGCGCTGGAAGGCGGCCATCACCGCGTCCTTCTCCGGCCCCTTCATCCGGCCGTGGACGAGGCCGATCCGGTCGCCGAAGCGCAGCTTCAGCACCTGCGCCCGTTGCTCCGCCGCCGCGCGGTCCGAGGCCTCGCTCTCCTCGACCAAAGGGCAGACCCAATAAGCCTGCTTGCCCTCGCCGATATGGCGGCCGAGCGCGCCGATCACCTCGTCGAGCCGGTCGAGGCTCACCACCCGCGTCTCGACCGGCAGCCGGCCCGGCGGCATCTCGTCTAGCCGGCTCACGTCCATCTCGCCATATTGGGTGAGGGTGAGCGTGCGGGGGATCGGCGTCGCGGTCATCACCAGCAAATGCGGCGGCCGCTCCGCCTTCTGCGCCAGCATCAGCCGCTGGGCGACGCCGAAGCGATGCTGCTCGTCAATCACCGCGAGGCCGAGCTTCCTGTAGCCGACCTTCTGCTGGAAGATCGCATGGGTGCCGATCAGGATATGGATCGAGCCGTCGGCCAGCCCCATCAGGCAGGATTCCCGCGCCCGCCCCTGCTCGCGGCCGGTGAGGATCGCGACATTGACGTGCAGGCCGGCGAGGAAGCGGCTCAGCGTCTCGTGATGCTGGCGGGCGAGGATTTCGGTCGGCGCGAGCAAGGCCGCCTGCGCGCCGCCCTCGACCGCGGCCAGCATCGCCAGCAAAGCGACCAAAGTCTTGCCGGAACCGACATCGCCCTGGAGCAGGCGCAGCATCGGCGCGTCCTGCGCCATGTCAGCCTCGATCTCACCGATCGCGCGGCGTTGCGCCCCGGTCGGCGCGTAGGGGAGCCGGAGCTTGTCGCGCAGGCTGCCGTCGCCGGCGAGCGCCAAGCCGCCCCGCTTGCGCGAGGAGGCGCGGACCAGGCCGAAGGCGAGCTGGTTGGCGAAAATCTCGTCATAAGCGAGCCGTTCGCGGGCTTTCTCTTCGTCTCCACTCCCGCTTGCGGGAGGGGATTGCGGGGTGGGCCTGTCTTGAGGTTGGGCCTGCCCACCCCCGGCCCCTCCCGCTTGCGGGAGGGGAGGAAGCTGATGCGCCGTCTCCAGCGCCTCGGCCCAGCCGGGCCAGCCGCGCCGCGCCTTCAACGTCGGCTCGATCCACTCGGCAAGCTCGGGCCGGCGCGCCATCGCCTGGCCGGCGAGATCGGCGAGCCGGTGGCTCGTGATCCCCTCCGACAAGGGATAGACCGGCTCGCGCGCCGGGATCGTCGCCGCCTCGGCCGGCGTCACGACATGGTCCGGGTGGACGATCTGCAACTCCTGCCCGTAGCGGTCGAGCTTGCCCGAGACGATCCGCGTCTCGCCCAGCGGCAATTGCTTCTTCGCCCAGCCCGGATTGTTGAAATAGGTGAGCGTCACATAATTGCCGGCCCGGTCCTCGGCGAAAACGCGCGTCGGCCCGCGCCCGCCTTGCCGGATATCGCGCGGCGTCACGGCGACGATGATCACCCGGCCGACATCCGCCTCGTCGAGCGTGTCGACCGGCTTGCGGTCGATGCACCCCGTGGGCAGGTGGAACAGCGCATCGACCACCCGCTCCAGCCCCAGCTTGTGCAATGGCTTGGCGAGCGTCGGCCCGACGCCCTTCAGCGTCTCGATTTCCGCGAACAGGG
>NZ_JBQTIN010000050.1:0-1657 GCF_052388015.1 Sphingosinicella sp. | reverse complement strand
TTCGACGCCTATACCATCGCCTTTGGCATCCGGAACGTCACCGACATTCCAGCCGCCCTCGCCGAAGCGCATCGGGTGCTGAAGACCGGCGGGCGCTTTTTCTGCCTCGAATTCTCGCAGACCGACTGGCCGGGCTTCGGGACGCTCTACGAGAGCTATTCGCGCCATATCGTGCTGCGGATCGGCAAGGCGGTAGCGAAGGACGAGGCGAGCTATCGCTATCTGATCGAATCGATCGAGCGATTCCCGAACATGGCCGCGTTCAAGGCGATGATCGAAGCGGCGGGCTTTCGCAACGTAAAGGCCGCGCCGATCCTCGGTGGCCTCGTCGCTATCCACAGCGGCTGGAAAGTGTGACTGCTTCCATCGTTCATGTCTGGCGGCTGCTGAAATGGGGCCGGGTGCTGGCGCGGCACGGGGCGTTGCGCGGCATCGAGCGCGACCCGAACACGCCGCCGCCGGTGCGCCGCCTCTGCCGCCTCGCCCGCTTCGGCGCGCAGGTGCCGGCGGTGCCCAATTATGCCGCCGCCTTCCAGGCGATCGGGCCGGCGGCGATCAAGCTCGGCCAGGCGCTGGCAACGCGGCCCGATCTGGTCGGCGAGGAGGCGGCGGCCGACCTCGCCTTGCTTCAGGACAGCCTGCCGCCGGCGCCGTTCGAGGCGATCAGAGCGGCGATCGAGCAAGGGCTGGGCCGGCCGATCGACAGTGCTTTCACTAAGATCGATCCGGAGCCGGTCGGCGCCGCCTCGATCGCCCAGGTCCACCGCGCCGTCACCACCGAGGGCCGGCAGGTCGCGATCAAGGTGCTGCGGCCGAACATCGAGGCGGATTTCGCCAGGGCGATCGAGACCTATGAATGGGCCGCGGCCCGGGTCGAGGGGATGGGCGGCGAGGCGGGGCGGCTGCGCCCCCGCCTCGTCATCTCGACGTTCAAGCAATGGACGCACCGCGAGCTGGACCTGAGGCAGGAGGCGGCCGCCGCCTCCGAGCTGCGCGCCAACCTCGTCGCCGAAAGCGGCTTCCACGTCCCGGAGATCGACTGGACGCGCACATCGCGGCGCGTCCTGACCCTCGATTGGGTCGAGGGGATCAAGCTTACCGACCGGGAGGCGCTGGTCGCGGCGGGCCATGACCTGAAGGCGCTGGCCGCGACCCTGGTGCGCGCCTTTCTTCGCCAGGCGGTGGTCGATGGTTTCTTCCATGCCGACCTGCATCAGGGGAATCTGTTCGCGCTGCCGGACGGGCGGCTGGCGGCGATCGACTTCGGCATCATGGGGCGAATCGACCGGCGGGCGCGGGTCTGGCTCGCCGAGATCCTGCACGGCCTGATCACCGGCAATTACCGCCGCGTCGCCGAGATCCATTTCGAGGCGCAATATGTGCCGCCGCACCACGACATCGACGCCTTCGCGACCGCCCTGAGGGCCGTCGGCGAGCCGATGCGCGGCCTGCCGGTCAAGGACATCTCGGTCAGCCAGATGCTCGACGGGCTGTTCAAGATCACTCGCGATTTCGACATGCAGGTCCAGCCGCATCTGCTGCTGTTGCAGAAGACGATGGTGATGGAGGAAGGGGTCGCGACCGCGCTCGATCCCGACATCAACATGTGGGAGACGGCCGAGCCGTTCGTCACCGAATGGGTGCGGACCGAGCTGGG
>NZ_JBQTIN010000049.1:0-18101 GCF_052388015.1 Sphingosinicella sp. | reverse complement strand
AGGCCGAGGCAGATCATCACCGTCAGCATCGCCGAGCCGCCGTAGGAGACGAGCGGCAGCGGGATGCCGACGACGGGGGCAAGGCCCATCACCATCATCAGATTGACCGCGATGTAGAAGAAGATGGTGAGCGTGAGGCCCGCCGCGGTCAGCCGCTCGAACCGCTCCTTGGCGTCGATTGCAACGCCCATGCCCCAGCGCATCAGAAGGGTGAACAAGAGTATCAACGAGAAGCCCCCGACCAGCCCCCATTCCTCGGCGATCGCGGCGAAGATGAAGTCGGTGTGCGGCTCGGGCAGGAAGCGGCCGCTCGCCTGGGTGCCGTGCAGATAGCCGCGGCCGAACAGCCCGCCCGAGCCGATCGCGATCATCGACTGGGTGATGTGATAGCCGGCGCCGAGCGGATCCTGCTCGGGATTGAGGAAGATGAGCACCCGTTCCTGCTGGTGCGGCAGCAGTAGCGAGAAGCCGATCGGGATCGCCACCGCAGTCGCGATCAGGCCGCCGATGAACAGGCGCAGCGGCAGGCCGGCGACGAACATCATCGCGATCGTCGTGAACACGATCAAAGTCGTCGTGCCGAGATCGGGCTGGAGCAGGATGAGCAGGATCGGCGGGGCAAGGAAGGCGCCGGCCGGCCAGATCGCCGCCCAGCGCGCCAGCTCGCGCGGCGGGACATAGGAATAGAAGCGGGCGAGGACGAGGACGAGGATCGGCTTCATCAGCTCGCTGGGCTGGATGCGGATGATGCCGAGCTCGAGCCAGGAGCGCGCGCCGCCGCCGATCGCGCCGAGAAAGAGGGTGACGATGAGCAGGAAGATGCCGCCCGCATAGCCGAACCAGGCGAGGTCGCTGAGCGTGCGCGGCCGGACGTAGGAGAGGCCGATCGCCAGCACGAGGAACCCGCAGAACCGCAGCGCGTGCGGCAGTGCATAGGGAAACATCGACCCGCCGCCGCCGGGCGCGACCGAATATTGCGCGGTGACCCCGGCCGCGCCGAGCGCGACGACGATCCACAGCACCCGCCAGGGCAGCTCGGCGATCGGCTTCGGAACCGGGACGAGGGCCATCAGAGCGCGGGGTTGGGCAGGGTCTGGCCCGGCGCGCGGTTGGCCCAGGCGGCGGAGCGGCGCGCCATGCGCTCTGCGATGTTGCCGCCCCAGCCCTGCTCGAGCGACTGCAGCGCCGCCATCGCCCGGTCCTTGTCGAACAGATACGTGAGCACGTCCTTGGCGACCGGCGCGGCGGCGCGGGCCCCGCCCAGGCCATGCTCGATCACCACCGCTCCGGCGTACCGCGGTGCGCCGACCGGCGCGAAAAAGACGAAGAGGCCGTGGTCGCGATAGCGCCAGGCGGCGCCGGCGCGGCCGCGGTCGGCGCCGATGTTGCGCACCTGGGCGGTGCCGGTCTTGCCGGCCATGCGGATGTCGGGGAAGGGCAGGCGGCTGGCGCCCGCGGTGCCGGCGCCGTTCACCACCTCGTCCATGCCGGATCGCACCGCTTCGAAATGGGCGGCGGCGAACGGGAGCGGATCGGCCGGGGCGTGTTGGCTGAGGATCAGCCGCGGCTGCACGTCGCGGCCCGAGGCGATCCTGGTCGCCATCAGCGCGAGCTGGAGCGGATTGAGGATCACATAGCCCTGGCCGATCGCGGCGTTGAGCGTGTCGGCCTGGCTCCATTCCTGCCGGTGGCGGCGCAGCTTCCACGCCGCGTCGGGGATCGTGCCGTAGCTTTGCGAGACGACTGGGAGGTCGAAGCGCTGGCCGAGCCCCAATCGGCGCGCCATCGTTGCGAAGCGCTCGATCCCGATCCGCCGGCCCATCGTGTAGAAATAGGTATTGCAACTGCGCGCGATCGCCCGGTGCAGGTTCATCGGCCCGTGGACGCCAAGACAGCCGAAGCGGCGGCCGCCGAGAGTGTAGCCGCCGCCGCAGCTCACCGTTTCTTCGGGGTCGACGCCGGCCTCCAGCACCGCCATCGCCACCGCCGGCTTGAAGGTCGAGCCAGGCGGATAGAGCGCGTTCAGCGTCTTGTTGATCAGCGGATGGCGCTCGTCCTCCGCCATCATCGCCCATTCGGAGCGGTTGATGCCGTCGGAGAAGGAATTGGGATCGTAGGCCGGCATCGAGGCCATGCAGAGGATGTCGCCGCTCTGGCAATCGAGCAGGACGCAGGAGCCCGATTGCTCGCCCAGCCGGCGCGCCGCGAAGCTCTGCAGGCCGGCGTCGATCGTCGTGTGGAGGACGCGGCCACCGACATCGGGCAGAGTGGTAAGCTCGCGCACCAGCCGGCCGCGCGCCGTGACCTCGACGCGGGCGCGCCCCGGCGTGCCGCGCAGGCCCGCTTCCTTGACCTTCTCCAGCCCTTCCTTTCCGATCTTGAAGCCGGGGGTGAGCAGGAGCTGGTCCCGGCCCTGGCGCTCATAATCCTCGCGGCTCGGCGTGCCGACATAGCCGATCAGATGGCCGACCGCCGCGCCCTCCGGATAGTGGCGGGCAAAGGCGCGCAAAGGGGCGACGCCGGGCAGTTCGGGCAGCCGCACGGTGATCGCGGCGAAATGCTCGTAACTGAGATTCTCCACGACCGGCACGGGCTGGAAGCCGGCGGCGCGCGGCAGCTCGGCGCGGATGCGCGCCACCGTTTCGGCGTCGAGGCCGAGGATCTGGGTCAGCGTCGCGATCGCGCCGTCCGGATCCTCGAGCTGGTCGGGGATCAAGTCGACTCGGAAGATCGAGCGGTTGACCGCGATCGGCTGGCCGTAGCGGTCGACGATCCAGCCGCGGCGGGGCGGGATCAGCCGCTCCTGGATGCGGTTGGATTCGGCGAGGTCGGTATAGCGCTCGTTCTGGGCGATCGCGATATAGCCCATGCGGCCGGCGAGCAGCACCGACAGCCCAGCCTGGCCGATGCCGAGCAGCAAGGCGCGGCGGGTGAAGGTCGCGGCCTGCACGCCCTCGGTCATCGGCGGAGGGGGTGCGCGCCTCACCGGTCGAGCCGCCAGCGATCGAGGCCGATCACGATCCGGGCGACGATCGGATAAGCGAGCATGCCGAGGACGATCTGCGGCAGGACGATCATGAAGCTGGTGTCGGCGCCCAGCAGCAAGGCGAGATACCAGGCGCCGGCATGGACGCCGGCGACGGCGGCGGCGGCGATCGCCCAGTCCATCATATAGTCGCGAAACCCAAGCCGGCTGTCGATCAGATCGAAGATCAGGAACAGGCTGGTCCAGAGCAGCATCGACTGGCCGATCGGGTTGCCGGCGACGAGGTCGTTGAAGAGGCCGAGCCCGAGAGCGGTGTTGGCGGTCCAGATTTCTGGCCGGAGCAGGCGCCACGCAACCAGCACCATCAGTCCGAGGTCCGGGATCAACGGCGTCGCGACGACGAAGGGCAACAGGGCAAGCAGGACCGCCGCGATCGTCGAGGCGAGCGGGACGAAGCGGCTGCGGAGGTCGCGGATGCGAACCTCGGCCTGCGAGCCGGCGATCCGGTTCACCGCGCGCCTCCCTGCGGCGGTGGCGACTGCAAGGCGGGCTGGTAGCGCGGGTCGTTCTGGCGCCCTGGCGCCGGCGGGGCAGCCGGCGGCGGTCCCGCGACGGGCGGCCCGGCCGCGGGCGCCGCCGCCTGATCGAGCGGGGCGTTCGCCGCCGGCTGGTAGGGACGCAGCACCAAAGCGAAATCGGCCCGCGCCGGATCGGCGAGCGGACGGGCGATCGCCGTGTCGCCGTCCAGCCGCACGACCATCGCGACCGGGATGTTGGGCGGGAAGATGCCTCCGGTTCCCGACGTCAGCAGGATGTCGCCAGGCCGGAACGGGTTCTGGCCGACTTCGAGGGTGCGCAGCTCGATCGTGCCGTCGCCGCGTCCGGCGGCGATCGCCGGGGTGCCGTCGCGGACCAGTCGCACCGGCACATTGCTGGCGCCATCGGTGACGAGCAGCACGCGCGAGGCCCAGCGGCCGGTCTCGATCACCCGGCCGACCAGGCCGTCGGGCGCGCGCACCGGTTGACCGACCGCGACGCCCGACGAGCTTCCGGCGGCCAGCGTCGCGAGCCGGCGCGAGGATTCGAAGGACGAACCGACGATCCGGGTCACGACGATTTCGTCGGGCGTATCGCGGGCGAGGCCCAGCAGCCGAAGCAAACGCTGATTCTCAGCCTCGGCGGCGCGGGCGGCGACCAGATCGCGCTGCGTTTGGGCGAGCTCGGCCTGGAGCGCCTCGTTCTGCGAGCCGGCCTGCCAGTAATTGCCGATCGTATCGCCAATGCCGGTGAAGAAGCCGGCTACGCCGCGCCCAGCGGCGGTGATCGGCGCCGTGACGTCCAGCGCCGCGCCCTTGACCGCGTCGAAGCCGCGCGGATCGACGCGGGAGAGGATGAGCATCAGGATCGCGACGACGATGCCGCCGATCGCGAACACATAGCCCAGAAACAGGCCATATTGCGCCCGCCGCGAATGACCGCCGCTGCGTCGCTTGCCGGGCGGCGCCATTGCCGTGCGGCCTTTCGGCCCTAGGCCGTCTGCAGGACGCCGCGGAAGATTTCCTCCTCCATCGCCCGTCCGGTGCCGAGTGCGACGCAGGTCAGGGGATCGTCGGCGACGGTGACCGGCAGGCCGGTCTCGTCGCGGAGCACCTCGTCGAGGCCCTTGAGCAGCGCGCCGCCGCCGGTGAGGACGATGCCCTGGTCGACGATGTCCGCGGCAAGCTCGGGCGCGGTGTTCTCGAGCGCGATGCGGACGCCCTCGACGATCGTGCCGACCGGCTCGCTGAGCGCCTCGGCGATCTGGCGCTGGTTGATCTGGATCTCCTTCGGCACGCCGTTGACCAGGTCGCGGCCTTTGATGTGGACCGTCTCGCCGTCGGTGCCGTTGGGCGGCGGCTTGGCGATGCCGACCTGCTTCTTGATCCGCTCGGCCGTCGCCTCGCCGATCAGCAGGTTATGGTTGCGGCGGACATAGGAGCTGATCGCCTCATCCATCTTATCGCCGCCGACCCGGACCGAGGTGGTGTAAGCAAGGCCGCGCAGGCTGAGCACAGCGACCTCGGTCGTGCCGCCGCCGATGTCGACGACCATCGAACCGATCGGCTCGGTCACCGGCATGTCGGCGCCGATCGCGGCGGCCATCGGCTCCTCGATCAGCCACACCTGGCGGGCGCCGGCATTGGACGCGGCGTCGCGGATCGCGCGCCGCTCGACCGAGGTCGAGCCGGAGGGCACGCAGATCACGATCTCGGGATAGCGCGGGAAGCGCCTCTTGCCGTGCACCTTCTGGATGAAATGCTTGATCATCTGCTCGGCGACGTCGATGTCGGCGATGACGCCGTCGCGTAAGGGGCGGATCGCCTCGATCGCGTCGGGCGTCTTGCCCATCATCAACTTGGCGTCGTCGCCGACCGCCTTGACGCGCTTAACGCCGTTGATCGTCTCGATCGCAACGACGGACGGCTCGTTGAGGACGACGCCGCGGTCGCGGACATAGACGACGGTGTTGGCGGTGCCGAGGTCGATCGCCATGTCGTGAGAGGCGGGACGCAGGAAGCTGAAAAATGACATTCGCGGATGCACTCGCTGGACTCGGGGGCGGGCGCGCGGCGCTGCCGGGCGTCCTTGGCCAATGCCTATAGGATGGACCCGCCCGCCCGGTCCACCAAAGAGTCGGCGGTGAGGCTCGCGGGGCGAGGCCGCTTCGTATAGAGCCCGGATCATGTCAATACGGCGACTGCCCGAGCATCTGGTCAACCGCATCGCCGCCGGTGAAGTGGTGGAAAGGCCGGCCAGCGCGTTGAAGGAGCTGATCGAGAACGCGATCGACGCCGGCGCGACGCGGATCGCCATCGTGCTGGCCGGCGGCGGGCGGGACCGGATCGAGGTCGCCGACGACGGTTCGGGCATGGCGCGCGACGAGATTGCGCTGGCGCTGGAGCGGCACGCGACCTCCAAGCTGCCCGACGACGCGATCGAGGAGGTGACGACATTGGGCTTTCGCGGCGAGGCCTTGCCGTCGATCGCCAGCGTGGCGCGGCTGACGATCGAGAGCCGAGTGCGCGGCGAGGACGGCTGGTCGATCACGATCGACAATGGCGCGAAGGCGGCGGAGGGACCGGCGGCGATTCCGCCCGGCACCCGCGTTACGATCGATGGGCTGTTCGAGCGCGTCCCCGCGCGGCGCAAGTTCCTCCGTTCCGAGCGCAGCGAATATGCCGCCTGCCTCGACGTGGTGAAGCGGCTTGCCATGGCGCGGCCGGAGATCGGCTTCACCCTCGACCATGACGGCCGGCGGGCGCTGACCTTGCCGCCCGGCGAGGACCGGCCGATGCGGGTCGCGGCGTTGACCAGCCGCGAGCTGGCCGACAACAGCCTGGCGGTCGATTTCGACCGCGAGGGCGTCCGGCTCGGCGGCGTCGCCGGCCTGCCGACCTTCAATCGCGGCGTCGCCGACCATCAATATCTGTTCGTCAACGGCCGGCCGGTGAAGGACCGGCTGCTGATCGGGGCGGTGCGGGCGGCCTATCAGGACCTGCTCGCCCGCGACCGCCATCCAGTGCTGGCGCTGTTCCTCGAGGTTCCGGCCGATCAGGTCGACGTCAACGTCCACCCGGCGAAGACCGAGGTCCGCTTCCGCGATCCGGGCATGATCCGCGGCCTGATCGTCGGCGGCCTCAGGCGCGCGCTCGACGAGGCCGGCCATCGCAGCGCCCAGCGGCCGAGCGCCGCGGCATTGGGCAATTGGCAGCAAGAGGGCCACCCCCAACCCCTCCACGAAGGCGTGGAGGGGAGGCACGTCGGCGCCCTCTTCTCCCCCTTCACGCCTTCGTGGAGTGGGTCGGGGGGTGGCATCTCTCTCCCCCCCGCGCAGGCTCTGGCTGATCGCCACCAGGACTATTTTCCCCAAGCTCGCGCCGAGGTCGCCACCGAAGCACCGCCCGACCCCGTCCAGCACCCGCTCGGCGTCGCGCGCGGGCAGGTGGCCGCCACCTATATCGTCGCCGAGGCGGAGGACGGGCTGGTGATCGTCGACCAGCATGCGGCGCACGAACGGCTGGTGCTGGAGCGGATGAACCGGGCGATGGCCAATGGCGGCGCCGCTCGCCAGGCGTTGCTGCTGCCCGAGGTTGTCGAGCTGGGCGAGCCGGCCTGCGACCGGCTCGAGGCGCGCTTCGCCGAGCTCATCGAGATGGGCCTGGAACTGGAGCGTTTCGGCCCGCGCGCGATCCTCGTGCGGGCGACTCCGGCGCTGCTCGGACAGGGCGATGTGAAGGGTCTGGTCACCGATCTCGCCGACGAGCTGGCCGCCTTCGACAATGCTTTAAGCCTCAAAGAACGCCTCGATCATGTCGCCGCGACCATGGCCTGCCACGGCAGCGTCCGCGCCGGCCGCATCCTCTCGGTCGCCGAGATGAACGCGCTGCTGCGCGAGATGGAGATGACGCCGCATTCGGGCCAGTGCAATCACGGCCGCCCGACCTGGGTGAAGCTCGCCCATGCCGACATCGAGAAACTGTTCGGGCGGAGATAGCGAGGGGGATTGCCATGTTGACGGCGTTGCTCGTGCCGCTCGCGCTCGCGGCCTTGGTCACCCTGTATGCGCTGATCCGCTCGGCCGCCCAGCGCGGCATGCTGACGCCCAATCCCGAGGCGGTGGTGCTCGGCGCCATCACCAATTTCTTCGATACGCTCGGCATCGGCTCGTTCGCGCCGACCATGGCCTGGCTCAAGTTCCGCAGGCTGGTGCCCGACCGGCTGATCCCGTGCATCCTGCTTCCCGCCCACGGCCTGCCGGCGATGGCGCAGTCGGCGATCTATCTGGTGCTGCTCGGCGTGCTGGTGGAGCCGGTGCTGCTGTTCGGCTGCGTGATCTCCTTCGCGCTCGGTGTCCTGATCGGCGCGCCGCTCGTCATCCGCACGAAAGTCTGGGTGGTGCAGCTGGTCGTCGCCTTCGCCCTCGTCGCCGCGGCCAGCTTTTACGCGCTCGGCAATCTCGGGCTGATGCCGGCGGGCGGCACCGCCGCTTCGCTGCCGCCGCTGCTGATCGTGGTCGCGATCGCCGCCAACTTCCTGTTCGGCATCCTGATCAATTTCGGCGTCGGCCATTACGCGCCGACTCTGGTCCTTTTGAGCCTGATGGGGATGAACCCCAGGCTCTGCTTTCCGATCATGGCGACCGCCGGCGCGCTGGCGGTGCCGGGATCGATGCTGCGCCACATCGCGATCGGCGAGATCGACCTGAGGATCGTGATCGGCGTGACGCTTGGCGGCGTGCCGGCGGTGCTGGTCGCGGCTTTCCTGGTTCAATCCATGCCGATCGAGCTGCTGCGCTGGCTGGTCATCGTCGTGGTTCTCTACGCGGCCGCAATCATGTTGCGCGCGTCGCTGCACGGGCGCCGCGGCGTCGCCGACGAAGTTTGCGCCGAAGTCTGATGCCGACTCAGCCCGGAATCGGGCGCGGCTGGAAGCGGGCCGCTTCCTCCGAGCCGCCGGTGGCGTTGCCCTCTGAATAAGAGTGGGCGCCGGTGCCGGCGAGCGCGCCGCCCTGGACGATGAGATATTCGTCGCGGATCGGCCGGCCCTCGAAATAGCATTCCAATATCTCGCGCACTCCCGCGGCGTAGCGCGCCTGGGCCGAAAGCGAGGTGCCGGAGATGTGCGGCGTCATGCCGTGATGCGGCATGGTCCGCCATGGATGGTCCTGCGGCGCCGGCTGCGGGAACCAGACGTCGCCGGCATAGCCCGCGAGCTGGCCCGATCGCAGCGCGGTGGCGACGGCGTCGCGGTCGGCGATCTTGCCGCGCGCGGTGTTCACCAGATAGGCGCCGCGCTTCATCCGCGCGATCATCGCCGCGTCGAACAGATTCTCCGTCTCCGGGTGCAGCGGGCAGTTGATCGTCACCACGTCGCACATGCCGACCATATCCTCGACGCTGTCGTGCCAGATCAGGCCCAGCCCCTGCTCGACCGAGGCAGGAAGCCGGTGCCGATCGTAATAATGGAGATGGACATCGAACGGCTTCATCCGCCGCAGCACGGCGAGGCCGATGCGCCCGGCCGCGACGGTGCCGACATGCATTCCCTCGACATCGTAGGAGCGGGCCGCGCAATCGGCGATGTTCCAGCCGCCGTCCAGCACCACCTGGTGCGAGGGCAGATAGTTCCTGACCAGCGACAGGATCATCATCACGACATGCTCGGCGACCGAGATCGAGTTGCAGAACGTGACCTCGGTGACGGTGATGCCGCGCTCGATCGCCGATTGGAGGTCGACATGGTCGGAACCGATGCCGGCGGTGACCGCCATCTTGAGGTTCTTCGCCCTGACGATCCGATCGGCGGTCAGATAGGCCGGCCAGAAGGGCTGCGAGATCACGATGTCGGCATCGACCAGTTCGCGCTCGAATTCCGAATCCTCGCCGTCCTTGTCGGAGGTGACGACAAGCGTGTGGCCGTTGCTTTCGAGATAGTTGCGAAGTCCGAGCTCGCCCGAAACGCTGCCGAGGAGCGCGCCCGGCTGAAAGTCGATCCCGCGCGGCGTCGGCAGGGCCTGCCCGTCGGGATAAAGATCGAGCTTCGGCAGTCCGTCGCGAGGATAGGAGGTCGGATAGCCGTCGACCGGATCGGCGTAGAGCACGCAGAGAATTTTCGCCATTTTCGCTCTCCTATTCCTTCAAATGCACGATCTTGCGCCTGATTTCCTCGATCGGATGAGCCGCCGCCTGGACCCGCGAGGCTCGCAACCTTGGATAGCCGGCCTCGGCATCGGCGATCAGCTTCCGGGTGAAGCCGCCGGCGCGGACCTCGGCGAGGATGCGCCGCATCTCCGCTCGCGTTTCCTCCGTGACGATGCGCGGTTCGCCTTCGAGCGCGCCGAACTCTGCGGTGTTGCTGATCGCTTCCTTCATGCCGGCGATGCCCCGCGCGTCGATCAGGTCGGCGAGCAGCTTCAGCTCCGTCTGGCACTCGAAATAGGCGATTTCGGGCGAGAAGCCGGCCTCGACCAGAGTCTCGAAGCCGGCGTGGATCAGAGCGGGGATCGCGCCCCACAGCACCGCCTGCTCGTTGAACAGGTCCGCCTCGCACTCCTCGATGAAGCTGGTCGGCAGGATGCCCACCCGTCCGCTGCCGATCGCGGCGGCATAAGAGAGGGCGAGCGCCTGCGCACCGCCGCTCGCATCCTGATGGACGGCGAACAGCGAGATCAGGCCGGAGCCGTTCAGGAAATCGGTGCGGAGCGCGGTGCCGGGGCCCTTGGGCGCGACGAGCATGATATCGAGGTCGGGCCGGGGTTCGATCAGGCCGAAGCGGATCGACAGGCCATGGGCGAAGCTGAGCGCCGCACCCTCGCGAAGGTTGGGCGCGACCTCTACCGCAAAGATGCGGCTATGATCCTCGTCCGCGGCGAGCATCACGACGAGGTCAGCCTTGGTGGCTGCTTCGGCTGCGGTTGCGACCGGGAAACCTTCTCCCATGGCGCGCGCGCGCGAGGCGGAGTCGGCGGGAAGGGCAACGGCTACCGAGACCCCGCTGTCGCGCAGGTTCAGCGCCTGCGCCCGGCCCTGATTGCCATAGCCAATGATCGCCACCCGCTTGGCGCGGACGATCGAAAGATCGCAATCCTCGTCGCGATAGACCTTCATGTCGAGAGCAGGGCTAGGGCATCGGCCATGCCATCGCAATCGAGCGGCGCCTCGAAGCGCGGCCATTCGGCCGGCGGCTGGCGGCGGAACCAGGTATATTGGCGTTTGGCATATTGGCGGGTCGCGGTCTTGCCCGCCCCGATTGCCTCCTCGCGCGTCATCTCGCCGCGCAGGAAGGCGGCGATCTCGGGAACGCCGATCGCCCGCATCACCGGCGCTGCCACGGGCAAATGGCGCGCCAGCAATGCGCGCACTTCCTCGATGCCGGCCTCCGAAAAGATCGCCTCGAACCGCGCGTCGCAGCGGGCGTGGAGCCAGTCGCGCGGCGGCAGCAGGACAAGGGGCTGGAGCGCGGCCTCGCCACCGATTCCACCGACCTTCTCCGCCTGCCAGGCGGCGAGCGGCCGACCGGTAGAGCGCATGACTTCGAGCGCCCGCGCGACGCGGGTCGTGTCGGAGGGCCGCAAGCGCGCCGCCGCTTCCGGATCTTCGCCTTCGAGCGCCTGATAGGCTTCAGCCACGGGCATTGCGCGCACCGCCTGGCGGGTGGCCGAGTCGATCGTGGGTACGGGCGCTATGCCCTCCAGCAACGTGCGCAAATAGAGGCCAGTGCCGCCAACGAGGATCGGCAACCTTCCGGTTTCATGCGCCGCCGCAACTTCGACCTTGGCGTCGGCAGCCCAATCCGCGGCTGAGCACGAGTCCGCCCCGTCCCGATAGCCATAAAGCCGGTGCGGCGCGCGGGCCTCGTCCGCCGGGGCGGGACGGGCCGAGACGATCCTGAGATCGCGATAGGCCTGGGCGCTGTCGGCGTTGATGACGACGCCGTTCGCCGCTTCCGCCAGCGCCAGCGCGAGCGCCGACTTGCCGCTCGCGGTCGGCCCCGCGATAAGCGCCAGCGGAGGCTTCTTCCCCTTGTTCATCGCGGTCCTAATAGCAGTTGGGTCATTGACTGAGAAAACTGTCCGTCAGGCCGGCAAAAGGCTGATGGACGCTGGCTGCGGCCCCGACCCATTCGATTGGATCGACTACGGCGATGCGGCGTCCGTGGCATTTCAGTGGCAATTGGAGAAAGCTCGCGATGCGCTCGAAGGGACTTTCGAAGGCGTCGATGTCGTTGTTCAACCTGCATCGGCGATGCGTCGCCGCCTGCTCGTGGCCGACATGGATTCGACGATGATCGGTCAGGAGTGCATCGACGAGCTCGCCGATTATATCGGCCGCAAGGCGGAAGTGGCGGCGGTGACCGAGGCGGCGATGCGGGGCGAGCTGGATTTCGCCGAGGCGCTCGACGCGCGGGTCGCGCTGCTGAAGGGGCTGGAGGACGTAGCGATCGACCGCTGCCGCGAGGAGCGGGTGCGGGTCACGCCGGGCGCGCGGACTTTGGTACGCACGATGGCCGCGCATGGTGCCCACACCCTGCTCGTCTCGGGCGGTTTCACCCGCTTTGCCGGACCGGTCGCGGCGGAGATCGGCTTCGCGGAGGTGCGGGCGAACGTGCTCGGCATCGCGGGCGAGAAGCTGACCGGGCTTGTCGCCAAGCCGATCGTGGATGCGGAGGCGAAGCGGGCTGCGCTGGTCGATGCAGCCGCGGCCCGCGACATCCCCTTGGTGGAAACGCTCGCGGTCGGGGACGGGGCGAACGACATTCCGATGATCCGCGCCGCCGGGCTGGGCGTCGCCTATCATGCCAAACCGGCATTGGCGGACGCGGCAGACGGGCGGATCGACGCGAATGATCTCACCGCGCTGCTCTACGCGCAGGGCTATAGGCGATCGGAGTGGGTCGAGGACTAGGCCGGGCGGCTCATGTCGGCCGCGATCGCGGCGAGGGCGAAGGCGACTGACTCCGGTCCGATCTCGAAGCCGATGGTCACCGCATCCGCGGCGAGCGCGCTGACGCGCGCCGCGATCTCGCCAGCGTCGGGATGGCGCAGGGTCACCGGCGCCCCGAGCGCAGGCCTGAGGCTGGTTTCTATGACGGCGCCGGCGGCGTCGATCATGCGCAAGGCCGCGGGCGCGGGCGCATCGGCGACGAGCACGCACATCCGCCGCCGCCGCCAACGTGTCGCCATCCGATCTGGTGTCGCAAGCTGTCCTATCGCCGCCATGCCGCCCCCGGTTCGGGAGCCGCATTAGCAAGCGGGGGCGAACATTCGGTTAAACGGACCCCTAGGGCGCGACCGGGAAGCAGGCAGTGCGCGCGGCGGCGCAGGCGCGGGTCGCGGCTTCGCGATTGGCCAGGCCGCCAGCCTGAAGCCGGAACATCGCGCCGGCGCGGGTGATCGTCGGGCGCATGCCGGGCAAGCGGCCGGCGACGGCGGCCCAGGCGCTGCGCGCCGCCGCCTCGCTCGAGAAGGCGCCGAGCTGGATCCGCCAGCGGCCGCCGGCCTGCGCGACAGGCGCCGGCCTGGGCGGAGCGGGACGCGCCTGCGGTGGTGCCGGGCGCTGCGGCTCCGGCCGGACGCGCGGTGGCTGCGGACGAGGCGCCGGGGGCGGTTCGGCCTGGGCGATGCGCGGCGGGCGCGCCCGCTCGCGCGGCCGGCCAGTCGCGCCGGTCACCGCCGGTTCCGCGTCCGCGACGCGGGTGCGTGGGCCGCGCGCCATCTCGGCGGCGAGCTGATCGCCGCGGGCGCGATCCTCGGGGGAGAGATGCTGCTCCATCGCCTGCAATTGCTGAACCGCCGGCGGCAGCCCGTCGGCGGCGGCGCGGCTCATCATCGCCCAGGCCCTTGGCCAGTCCCGCGCGACGACGTCGCCGTTGAAGAGCGCGGTGCCGAGGACATATTGCGCGCGCGGATCGCCGCCGCCGGCGGCGCGCTCGATATAAGGCATCGCCTCGCGGCGGCGGCCATTCTGGAACAGGATCAGGCCGAGATTGGCGCCGGCCTGCTCATGGCCCTGACGGGCGGCCCGCTCATACCATTGCTCGGCGAGCGTCATGTTGAGCGGCACGCCCCGGCCGAGCTTGTAGGCCTGGGCGAGATTATACTGCGCGTCGGCGTCGCCGCGGTCGGCGAGCGGCCGCCACTGGCGCACGGCCTCCTCGTAATTGCCCTGTTGCCAGGCATCGACGCCGGCGCGGACGCCGGTCTGCTGCGCCAGCGCAGGCGTGACCGCGGCAACCGCCGTCGCGACCAGCGCCAGCCGCCAAATCCCGATCCCCATCCCCATGCGTCCTTTCGCGCGAAACCTGTCTCGGCCGAGGTCTAAATAGGATTGCTTAACGCGGCCTTAGCATAATTTGCCGGTTCCGGCTCAAAGATCGCGCCCATCTCGCCACGGCTGCCAGCGCATTAACCGAATTTTAGGCCGGCTGGAGGAAACCGGCCCCGCAGGCGTGGGAACCTCAAAGGAAATCGGATGCGCGTTCTGGCATTGTCCTCTCAGAAGGGCGGATCGGGCAAGACGACCCTGTCCGGCCATCTCGCGGTGCAGGCGCATCGGGCGGGCTACGGCCCGGTCTGCCTGATCGACATCGATCCGCAGGGTTCGCTCGCGGACTGGTGGAACGAGCGCGTGGACGACGAGCCGGCCTTCGCGCAGACCACGGTCGCGCGGCTCGGCGCGGACCTCGAAGTGCTGCGCCAGCAGGGTTTCCGCCTCGCCGTCATCGATACGCCGCCGGCCATCACCATGGCGATCCAGTCGGTGATCCAGGTCGCCGAGCTGATCGTCATCCCGACCCGCCCCAGCCCGCACGACCTGCGCGCCGTCGGCGCCACGGTCGATCTCTGCGACCGCGCCGGCAAGCCGCTCATCTTCGTCGTCAACGCCGCGACGCCCAAGGCCAAGATCACATTCGAAGCCGCGATCGCGCTGTCGCAGCACGGCACGGTGGCGCCGGTCACCATCCATCACCGCACCGATTTCGCGGCCTCGATGATCGACGGCCGCACCGTGATGGAGGTCGATCCGAACGGCAGATCGGCCCGCGAGGTCGTCGAGCTGTGGGACTATGTCGCCGACCGGCTCGAGAAGAATTTCCGCCGCACCGTCTTTTCGTCGCCCGCCGCAGCGGGGCCGGTCGGCTTCGCGCCGCGCGCCGTCGCCAGCGGCTTCGGCCGGCGCGGCCAGTGAGGGAGGACGTGATGATGCACGAAGAAGCACGTCCCTACGCTTCGCTCTCCTCCGGGCTGCTCGCCCGCAAGGGCGCGGCCAAGCCGGCGATGCGACCCCAGGGCTTTGGCGGGTTCGACGATCTCGGCTGGAACGACATGGGCGCGCCGGAGAGCCCGACGCCGCCGGCCCCGGCCGAGCATGTGCCGAGCTCGATCGCCGCGCTGACGCCGCTGCCGAAATCGGACGACAACCCGGTCGCGGCCCAGCAGCGCGCCATCGCCGAGACTTTCGAGGAAGCGGTCGAAGAGGCCGCTCCTGCACCTCAGGTGATGCGCGCGCCGGCCGAGGTCGTCGCCTTGCCGAAGCGCCCGGCCGTGGCGGCGGGCAAGAAGTCGGCCTTCACGCTGCGGCTCGACGGCGACCGCCATTTGCGACTGCGGCTCGCCTGCGCGGTCACCGGCCGTTCGGCGCAGCAGCTGGTCGCCGGGGCGCTGGACGAGTTCCTGGCGACAGTTCCGGAAATCGATGCGCTGGCGGCCCAGGTGCCGGCCAAGCGCCGCTGAGATGTTCACGAGGGGCACGGGGATGAACAGGACTCTTTTCAAAGCGGCGGCTTCGACGCTGATCGTCAGCATGACGATGGCGACCGCGACGACGCAGTCGCTGGCGATGCGTCAGAACGCCTCACGCGCCGACGCGACGCAGGGCGACCGCCAGGCGGCGCAGCTGCACGAGCGGGCCGCGCGCGACCTGCGCGAAGGCCGTCTTGGCCAGGCCCAGGCGGCGATGGAGCAGGCGGTGGGCCTCAGCCCGCGCGATGCCGGTTACCGGCTGCTGCTCGCCGACATCTATCTGCGCCAGGGCCGGTTCGAATCGGCCCGCGCCACCTTCGCCGACGTGCTGGAGCTCGATCCGTCGAACAACCGCGCGGGCCTGAGCTTCTCGCTCACCCAGATCGCGCTCGGTCGCCCCGCCGCTGCGGTCGCCCAGCTCGAGCAGATGGCGGGAAGTGCCCCGGCGGCCGACGTCGGCCTCGCGCTTGCGCTCGCCGGCCAGCCACAGCGGGCGATCGAAATTCTCGAGCCTGCTGCCCGCGCGCACGACGCGACGCCGCGCATCCGGCAGAACCTCGCTCTGTCCTACGCCCTCGCCGGCGACTGGCGCCGCGCCCGCGCGGTTGCCGCGCAGGATTTGTCGCCCGCCGATATCGACGCGCGGATGACGCAATGGGCGGCCTTCACCCGTCCCGGCGCGTCAGCCACGCAGGTCGCGAGCCTGCTCGGCGTCTCGCCGGCCGCCGATCCCGGCCAGCCGACCGCCCTGGCGCTTGCCCAGCCCGCGCCGGCCGCCCAGGTCGCGCAGGCTGACACCGTGTCGGACTGGGGCCTGCCGCCGGCCGCTCCGGCCGTCGAAAGCGCGGCGCCGGTGCAGCTTGCGTCAGCCGAGGCGACGCCGCAGGTTTCCAACTATTACACGCCGTCGCAGGAAGCGGCGGTCGCTCCCGAAGCTCCGGCCGCACCGGCGGCGTCCGCGCCCGATGCGCCGGCTCGTGAGACTCCCGCGCCGAGCCAGATCGAGGTGCAGCAGGCGATTGCGGTGCGCAGCCTGACCCGGCCCACCCCCGCTCTCGTCCGCACCGCGTCGGTCGCGTTGCCGCCGGCGCCCTTCTTCCGCCGCGCCCCGCACAGCACCGCCCAGGTCCGGCGCGGCAACAGCAATTATGTCGTCCAGCTCGGCGCTTTCATCAGCGAGGCGAATGCCGAGCGCGCCTGGATCAGTGTCCAGCGCCGCTTCGGCCTCGACAGCCACGCGCCGCTGACCGCGAACATCAACATGGCCGGCCGCACCCTGCACCGGGTGGCGATCGCCGGCTTCGCCGGTCAGGCCGACGCGCAGCGGCTGTGCGGCTCGATCCGCGCCCAGGGCGGCGTCTGCTTCGTGCGGACACAGGCCGGCGACGCCTCGATCCGCTGGGCGGCCCGCTACGCCAATCCGCGCCAGCGCAACGTCTGAACAGTCCCCGGATCCTCATCGCAGGATCCCCTCTGGAGGGCGGCGGGTCGGCCAAGGCCCGCCGCCCTTTCCATTTCAGGGTCGGCGATCGTCGAATTCGAGTGGGGCCGCCGCTCCGCCTTGTCCCTGCTTCGGCTTGTCAGGTTCCGCCCCCACAGGCTCGGAGCGGCCGCCTTTGGGAGGGCGCCGACGTAGGTTGCGGATCAGCACGTCGATCCAAATTGTCACCCGTGGCATGACCGGGATGTAGGGCATGGTCGCGGTCGGCGCTAGGTTCGCCGTTCCCGGGTCAGCAGGTCGAGGCAGGCCATGCGGACCGCGACGCCAAGCTCCACCTGCTCGAGGATGACCGAGCGCGCCGGATCGTCGGCGACGTCGCCGTCGATCTCGACGCCGCGGTTCATCGGGCCGGGGTGCATGACGATCGCGTCCGGCGCGGCCCTAGCGAGGCGGGCGCGGGTGAGGCCGTATTCGGTGTGGTAATCCTGGAGCGTGTCGGGGAAATCCTCTTCCATTCGCTCCTTCTGGATGCGGAGCATCATCACCGCGTCGACGCCGGCAATGCCTTCGTCGAAGTCCTGAAACGCGGCGATCCCTTCCGGAACCACCGCCGGCATCAGGCAAAGCGGGGCGACGATGCGGACCTCGGCGCCGAGCAAAGGCAGCGAACGGAGATTGGAATTGGCGACCCGGCTATGCTCGATGTCGCCGCAGATCGCGATCTTCAGCCCCTCGATCCGGCCGAAGCGGCGGCGGATGGTGAGCGCGTCGAGCAGGGCCTGGGTCGGGTGCTCGCCCTGGCCGTCGCCGGCGTTGATCACCGGGCAGTCCATCAGGCCGGCGACCTCGCCCGCCGCGCCGTTCGCCTCGTGCCGGATGACGAGGATGTCCGGGCGCATCGCATTCAGCGTCAGTGCCGTGTCGATCAGGCTCTCGCCCTTGCGGACGCTGGAGGCGGCGGGGTGGAAGTTGGAGACCTGCGCGCCCAGCCTTTTGCCCGCGATCTCGAACGAGAAGAGGGTGCGGGTCGAGTTTTCGAAGAAGGCATTGATCTGGGTGAGGCCGTGGAGGCGGTCATCCGCCTTGCGCGCGCCCCGGTTGAACGCGGTCCACTGCTCCGCCTCGTCGAGAATATTCAGGATGTCGGCGGCGGAGAGCCCTTCGATCCCGAGCAGATGAGGGTGCGGAAAAAGGGCCGGCATCGAGTGCCGGCTCTAAAGAAGGCCGCGCGTCCGCTCAAGGGAGCCAGCCGATATGAGTTTCGCCGGATCAACCCGGGATCAGGTTGACGGTCGCCACCTCGCACAGGTTGACCTGGCGGACGTCGGTCGTGCCGCCGTCGTCATAGGTGGCGCGGATGTCCCACAGGCAGGACGACTCGTTCCGGCCGAAGG
>NZ_JBQTIN010000048.1:0-7391 GCF_052388015.1 Sphingosinicella sp. | reverse complement strand
CCGGATCGTCGGATAGAGGCGCGGCACCGTCTCCAGATTGTGATTGTAGACGTCGGGGCGCGCGACAACGATCGCTTCAACAGCGGCTTGTGATTTATTCCTGAAATCCGGTGTGAGGATTTCAATGGTCGTCGAGGGCGTGTTCCGGCGCAGCGCCTCGATCACTTTCACGAACTGGCTCGCGCCACCGTCGGGCAGATCGTCGCGATCGACCGACGTCACAACGATATGCGTGAGGCCCAGTTCCGCCGCCGCGACCGCGACATGCTCGGGCTCCAGCGGATCGACCGCTCGCGGCATGCCCGTCTTCACGTTGCAGAAGGCGCAGGCCCGGGTGCAGGTGTCGCCCAGGATCATCACCGTGGCGTGCTTCTTGGTCCAGCATTCGCCGATATTCGGGCAGGCCGCCTCCTCGCACACCGTGGCGAGGTTCAGCCGGCGCATCAGCGCCCTGGTCTCGGCGAAGCCCACGCTGGTCGGCGCCTTGACCCGGATCCAGTCCGGCTTGCGCTGCCGCTGTGGAACGAGGGGATCGGCTTCGCTCATAGCGGCCAGATAGCGACGGGCGGCGCGTCTTGCCACCCCCTCCCCGTCCCCCTAATCGCGGCGTCATGGTCCAGTTCGCCGATCTGATCGAAGGCTATCGCCGCTTCCGGGTCGATCATTGGGAGGAGGAGCGCGAGCGCTGGGCGACCTTGGCCGTCGGCCAGCGTCCCCGGGTGATGGTGATCGCCTGTTCCGACAGCCGCGTGGACCCGGCCCAGATTTTCGACGCGCGGCCGGGCGAGATGTTCGTCGTCCGCAACGTCGCCAACCTCGTTCCGCCGTTCGAGCCCGACAACAATTATCACGGCGTCTCGGCGGCGCTGGAGTTCGCCATCACCCAGCTCGAGGTCGAGGAGCTGGTGGTGATGGGGCATGGCTCGTGCGGCGGTTGCGCCGCGGCGCTGACCGGCCAGTTTCACGCGGCGGGCCAGGGCGAAGGTCATTTCATCGCCCACTGGACCGACATGCTCGCCGCTGCGAGCGAAGCGATCCGCGCGCGGCACCCGAAGCTCGACGACGCGGCCTTTCTTGAGATGGAGCTCGAAGGCGTCCGGCTGTCGCTCCGCAACCTGCGCACCTTCCCCTGGGTGACCGAGCGCGAGGCGGACGGGCGGCTGAAGCTGCACGGCGCCTATTTCGCTATCTCGGACGGCATCCTGCACGTCCTCGACGAAGCCAGCGGCGCGTTCGCGCCCGTCTAGCGCGCGGCCGGCACCCGCCGCGCCGTGATCACGCGAATGCGCGGCGAGAGCATCTGGCCGCGCATGATCCCCTGCCCTTCGGTCGGCGAGGTCGGCGAAGCGAGGATGCGCCGGACGACGTCCATCCCCTCGACCACCCGGCCGAACACCGCATAGCCCTGCCCATCGCCGGCCGAGCCGGGACCGGCGTCGAGATAATGCTGGTCGCCAACCATGATCGTGAAGTCGCCCCGCGCCGTTCCCACGCCGAGCCGCGGCACCGAGAGCGCGCCATCGACATGGGTCAGGCCGGTGCGGCTGGTCGGCTCATGCGCGATGGGAGGATAAAGGATGCGCGGATCGCGCACCCCGCCCTGGATCAGGCCCGTGCCCGGCGCATTGCCGGGCATCGCCCGGTAGAATTCGGTGCCGTCGAGCCGCCGCGCATCGACATAGCGCAGGAAATTGGCGGCGGTGATCGGCGCGCGCCGGGTCTCGATCGCCATCGTGATGTCGCCGGCGCTCGTGCGCATCAGCACGCGGACGGTGGCGGGCGCAGGCGGAACCGGCGGCGTCTGCGCGACAGCGGCGCTGCCAACGCACATTGCGACGAAAAGCAGCAACGAACGGAACATCAGGCGGCCTCCTTCCCGGCGACGCTCTGGCGTGCGCCATAAGCGAAATAGAGGATCAAGCCCACGATCTGGGCGCCGGCGAACCAGATCTGGGTCGTGCGCGGCAGACTGTAGAGCAGATAGAGGCAGCCGAGGATGCCGAAGATGCCGATCGGCCAGGCGAGCGGCATCCGGAAGGTGCGCGGTGCGTCCGGCGCGCGGCGGCGCATGACCAAAGTGCAGACGCAAACCGCGATGAAGGCGGTGAGCGTGCCGGCATTGGCGAGCGCGGCGAGCTGGGCGAGCGGGATGACGCCGGCGAGCAACGCGACGACGATCGCGGTGAAGATGGTGATCCGCACCGGCGAGCCGCGCCCCGAGACCCGCGCCAGCCCGCGCGGGATCAGCCCGTCACGGGCCATGACGAAGAAGATCCGGCTCTGCCCGTAGAAGAAAGCGAGGATCACGGTCGGCAGCGCGATCACGGCGGAAAGCGCGAGGAAGCGCGCCGCCTCCGGTTGCCCGATCGAGCGCAGGATCAAGGCCAACGGCTCGGGCGAATTGGCGAAGCGGCTGTAGGCCAGCGCGCCGATCGCCGCCGCGGCGACCGCCATGTAGATGATCACGCACACGAACATCGATCCCACGATGCCGATCGAAAGGTCCCGGCCCGGATTCTTCGCCTCCTCGGCCGCCGTCGCGATCGCGTCGAAGCCGTAAAAGGCGAAGAAGATGATCGCCGCCGCGGCCATGACGCCGACCTCGGAGCCTGACGGCCCGGAAGCAGGGAAGCCGTAGGGCATGAAGGGCTCGAAGCGCGCCCCGTCGAAATAAGGCAGCGCCACCGCGACGAACACGATCAACGCCACCACCTTCACCACCACCAGCGCAGCGTTGAGCGTCGCGCTCTCGCGCGTGCCGTAGATCAGCAGCCCGGCGACGATCGCGATGATCAGGATCGCCGGAATGTTGAGGATTCCGCCAAGCTCGGGACTCTGGGTCAGCGCAACGGGAAAGCCCAACCATTCGACCAGCAAGGGCGACGCATAGCCCGACCAGCCGACCGCGACCGCGCTGACCACCAGGCTATATTCGAGGATCAGGCTCCAGCCGACGATCCAGGCGAGCAGCTCGCCGATCACGACATAGGTGTAGGTATAGGCGCTGCCGGAGGCGGGATACATGGTCGCCATCTCGGCATAAGCGAGCGCCGCGGCGGCGCAGATCAGCCCGGCAATGGCGAAGGAGAGCAGCACCGATGGCCCCGCCTTCGCCGCCCCGACGCCGATCAGGGTCAGGATGCCGGTGCCGACGATGGCGCCGACGCCGAGGGCGATCAAATGCGGCCAGGAGAGCGAGCGGGCGAGCCGATGCTCGGGCGCCAGCTCTTCGTCCGACAGCACCGTCTTCCGCGCCAGAAAATTCGCCATGCAATACCCTTCCCGCCGAACGCCCGCACTGTGTCTGCTTTGCCACGCGCCGCAAAGCAATTGTGATCGATGCAAAATGTTGCCAACAGCGCGGGAACCGCTAAGGTTAACTCGCGTTAGGCACGTCGCGATGGGGCTGGATTCCTTCATGGCTTTAACCAACGCGGAGGGCGTCGATCCGGTTGAGGCGATGCTCGCCGCGGCGGTCGCGGCCGCGGCCGATGGCGGCGACGCGCTCGACACGACGCTCCAGGCGCTCGACGCGCCGATCTACGTGACCGACGCCGACGGCTGGGTGATCTCGTTCAACCGCGCCTGCATCGATTTCGCCGGCCGCACCCCGGTCGCCGGCCATGACCGCTGGTGCGTGTCGTGGCGGCTCTACACAGAGAGCGGCGATTATCTGCCCCACAACCAATGCCCGATGGCGACGGCGATCAGGCAGGGACGCCCGATTCGCGGCGTGGTGGCGTTGGCCGAGCGGCCGGACGGCACGCGGGTGATGTTCACCCCCTACCCGACGCCGATCCTCGATGCGGACGGTGTCATGACCGGCGCGGTTAATTTGCTGATGGACCTCACCGACGAGCGCCAGGCCTGCGCGCTCGACGACCAGGCCGCGCGCTGCCGCCGCCTTGCCAAAGCGCTGAGCGATGCCCGCACGATCGCGACGCTGACCGGCATGGCGACGGAATATGAAGCGAAAGCTCGCGAGCTCCGCCACGTCTGAATTGGCGGCGCAGCCGGTTCGGGTTAGGGACCGGCATGCCCGGCCTGGAACTCCACCCCCTCGGCCCTTCCGATCGTTCCGAATGGGAGCGGCTCGCGCGCGGCTACAAGGATTTCTACGAAGACCCCGTCCCGGACGCGGTCTATGACGAGGTCTGGTCGCGGCTGATGGCCGACGGACCGGTCCATGGCGTCGGGTGCCGCAGTGAGGGCGCGCTGGTCGGCATCGCCCATTTCCTGTTCCACGCGCACAGCTGGAAAAGCGAAGTCTGCTATCTCCAGGACCTGTTCACCTTGCCCGACGCGCGGGGCCGGGGCGTCGCGCGCGCCCTGATCGACGCGGTCGCCGACGAGGCCCGGAAGCGCGGCTGTGCCGCGTATTACTGGCTCACCAAGGCGGACAACGAACCGGCGCGCGCGCTCTACGACAAGATCGCGCGGAACAAGGGCTTCATTCGCTACGATTACCCGCTCTAGCGGGTGACGGCGACGGTCGGCGCGCTCCCGGCGTCGGCCTGCTCGACCGGCGCGCCGGGTATCCCCGAATGGACCCGGACGCCCTGCTCCGTCCGCCGCATCCGTGCCGGGCCGCGCGCCTGGCCGGCGCTGGCGACTTGGACCAGCGGCCGCGCGGCGGCGGCCCGCGGTCCGCCGCGATGGATGGTGACGCCGTTGACGGTCTCGACCGCCGGGCGCGGCCCCGGATCGATGGCGGGCGCCGCGGCGATCGCGACCGGCCCGCTTGCGCTGCTCTCGAACACCGGCTGGCGGAATGAGGTCGGATCCCCCCAGCGGCCCGGCCAGCGGTAGAAGATGTGCGCGCCGACGGTGATCGCGCGGGTCAGCGACGGTGCCCACCAGGGGCGGATCGCGGTCGTGTGATAATGGGTGGCGAGGCCGACTGGCGAATGGACGAAGCCGGAAAGCGCGGCCGAAGCGACCTGGCGCGCCGTCTCCCAGCCCGCGGCGTTGCGCACGCCGCGCTGCATCGATCCGTCGCAGGTGAAGCTGAACTGGCAGCCGGTGCGGCGCTGCGAGCCCTGGTAGACGACGCCGCAGACGCTGTTCGGAAAGGCCGGATGGCGGGCGCGGTTGAGCACAACCTGCGCCACCGCCCGCTGCCCGTCGAGCGTTTCGGACCGCGCCTCGTAATAGACCGCGGCGGTCAGGCAATCGAGCGAATTGCCCCTGAGATTGTCCTCGCCATTGGCGAACTGGAACGGCTCGGCCGGATCGCCGGGCGCGGTCGCCTCCAGGATCTCGTTGCGGGTCGGCGCCTGATAGACGGCCGAAAGCGGCGTCGCGCTCCAGCGGATCAGCCCGGCCGGCAGCGCCATGGCATGATCGCCCCCATCGACCCGCGCCGTCGCCTGCGGCACGCAGGACGCGAGCAGCATCATGGCAAGGCAAGGGATCGAACGGCCAAGCATCGCCCAGGGGGTAGGCGCGATGACTTAGGAAACCGTTAACCACATGTGCCCCTGCGAAGGCACGGGCCCAGTCCGCCCCTGCGAAGGCAGGGGCCCAGTCCGGCGAAGCCGCAGAAGCGCAGCGCGCGTCTGGGTCCCCGCCTTCGCGGGGACACGTGTTCACTCCTTCTTCCGTCCGATATCGTAGCCCGGAATCTTCTGCCCCGCAGCGCAGCTCTCGATCAGGATGCCGAGCCGCTTCGCGCGCGTTTCCGGCCGCTTGGCGCTGGTCACCCAATGCAGCACGACCTTGCGATAGCCCGGCGGGCGCTTCTCCCAATCGGCCCAGGCGGAGGCGTTGCGCCGGAATTGCCGTTCCTCCTCGGCGGCCAGTGCCGCCAACGGCCGCTCATAGGCATAGACCCCGCTCGGGCCGGTGCTCTCCTGCAAGGCCCGCTCGCCCGCCGCGGTCATCTGCCCCGCCGCCTTCAGCGCCGGGAAGCGCTCGACATTGACCTTGCTCCAGACGCTCCCCGTGCGCCGCGGCGTGAAGCGGATCGTATAGGCCTCATCGCCCAGCGACTTCCGCACCCCGTCGATCCAGCCGAAGCAAAGCGCCTGATCCCGCGCCTGCGGCCAGTCGATCGAGGGCTTGCCGCTGCCCTTCTTCCAGAAACCGACGAGGAGCTCGGCGGCGGTGTCGTGGTTCGCCGCGAGCCAGCGGCGGAAATCGGTCTCGGTGGGGAAGAAGGTAGGATCAGTCATTTCCCATCGTCATGCCGGGCTTGACCCGGCATCCGCCTTGTCCTTCGCTCCGATGATGGAGCGACAACCCTGCGTCTACATCCTGGCGCCCGCGTCCCACAGCACCCTCTATACCGGCGTGACATCCGATCTGCTCGGTCGAATCTGGCAGCACCGAGAAGGTGTCGTTCCCGGTTTCACAAAGCGCTACGGGATCAAGCGCCTCGTGTGGTTCGAGATTCACGAGACGATGGAATCCGCCATCCTCCGCGAGAAGCGCATCAAACGCTGGCCGAGAGCGTGGAAATACGAGCTGATAGGAAAGAACAATCCGAACTGGCGCGATCTCGCCGTGGATTTCGGATTCGATCCGCTGCCAACCAAGACGAAGGCGGATCCCAGTTCAAGGCCGGGATGACAAAACCGCATCCCTTCATGTCGTCACCCCGGCCTCGAGCCGGGGTCTGCCTACCTTCCGAACCTCAACGAGGAAAAAAGGCGGATGCCGGATCAAGTCCGGCATGACGACTTTATAGGTTTCGGTCTCTAATGCGGGCGGCAGCGGTCGATGGCACCAATCGCCCTTCTCGAAACTGCCCCTGCTCTGCCTCAGACAAACGCGACCACCCTCCCAGGATCGTCCGCACGTCGTGGATCATCGTTATGATCCGGCGTCGCTCCCGCTCAGGCAGCGAGGAATAATTCAATGCGCGTCGGCAGCGTTCGATCACCGCTTCGGAGCTTGCTCCGGGCGCAATTGATTCGAGCACCATGTCTCTCATGATTGCCCGTTGCGTGAGCTTGTTGGCGCGCCAGTCGGCGAGATCGAGCGCTCGCCCAAGACCGGTCACCATCCCAATTCCCCCTACCTCGTCAGCTTCCGGTACGTCATCCGGTGCGGCCTCGTCGCCTCCGGGCCCAAACGCCGCAGCTTGTCCTCCTCATAATCCTGAAAGTTGCCTTCGAACCATTCGACATGGCTGTCGCCTTCGAAGGCCAGGATGTGGGTCGCGAGCCGGTCCAGAAAGAAGCGATCGTGGCTGATGATCACGGCGCAGCCGGCGAAATTCTCCAGCGCCTCCTCGAGCGCGCGCAGGGTCTCGACATCGAGGTCGTTGGTCGGCTCGTCGAGCAGCAGGACGTTGCCGCCCTCCTTCAGCATCTTGGCGAGGTGGACGCGGTTGCGCTCGCCGCCGGAGAGCTGGCCGACCTTCTTCTGCTGGTCCGGCCCCTTGAAGT
>NZ_JBQTIN010000047.1:0-2751 GCF_052388015.1 Sphingosinicella sp. | reverse complement strand
CGCCAGCGCGTCTGCCGCCATATCCGCGTCCGCTACTGGCGCTAGGCCTCCGCCGGCCGCGCCGCGCCGCCGGCCGCCTGCACCTTGGCCAGGATCGCGGCGCCGGTCGTCCGGCCGCGCCTGAAATGACTATTGTCGAGCTCGATCGGCCCGGCGGGCAGGTCGAGCACGACGCTCAGGAACGGGTTGCGCTCGAACGCGCCCGGCCGGACGGCGAGCGACAGCGCGCCATAATCGAGCCGCTCCACGTCCTGCCCACGCCGGATCGTCAGCCCGTCCGCCGCCGCCTCGATCTCGATCCCCGGATCGACATAGCCCCGCCCGGCGCGCCACTTGAGCAGCCAGCCGATCGCCCAGACGAGCGGCGCCGCGCCGAGGCACCAGGGCGCCACCCGCCAGGCGAAGTCCGGATCGCCGGAAAGCAGCAAGGTGAAGGGCGCGATCACGAGCAGCATCGCGCCGCCGTCGAACAGGCAGCCGATCTCCTTGCGCTGGGCGGCGCGGTTCTCGGCCGCGGTGAGGCTCCGCGCCACGAGCGGCAACGGGTTGCGCGCGGCGATCGCGATCGCCTGTTTGACCGCCGCCTCGTGCCGCTGCTGCCTGTCGCTCATCGCGCCAGCCTAAAGGAGCGCCCCCGCCATCGCCAGCCGCTCCGGTCCTCGCTTACTTGATCGACCAGGCCGACAGGCCGGACCGGCTCGCCGCCGCCTGCGGCTTCTCCGGCACGATCCTGGGCGCCGGCTTCATCGCCGCCCGCTCGGCCGCCTCGGCCGCATGGGTGGAGAGCTTGAGATAGACGCCGCGCGCGCGCCTGAGCCGGCTCCGCTCGGCCTCGGTCTTCGCTTCGTCGAGCTGGATCAGCGCCTCGTCCGCCTTGGCGCGATATTCCTCGGGGGTGGGCATCGGCTTCCTTTCCGGGATGGCCGGGCGGGTGCCGGCGGCCTCATCGACCGGCATGGGCGCGCCGGCCGCGATAAGCAAATTACTTCGCCGCTTGCCCGTGCTACACTGGCGCCGCGCCGCGCCCCCGTGCCGGGGCGCCGGGGGACGCCATGCCGGTCCGGGTCGACGAAGCCGGGTTCGAGGAGTGCAGCCGCGTCGCCGGCCTCGCCATCGCCGCTTACACGCTGCGCTCGCTGGAGAAATGGCGCACCAATGTCGGCGATTATGACAGCGTGATGATCATGGTCGCGGTGATCGCGATCAGCTCGGAGCGGCTGCTGCGGGCCGATCTGCCGGCGAAATATCGCAGCCTTTCCGTGCCGCTCGATCCGGCCGATCTCGCCAAGGTCAACATCGCCGGCATCGCCCATGCGACCGGGCTCAACCGGGAGACGGCGCGGCGCAAGGTCAACGGCCTGGTCGAGCGCGGCCAGCTGGTCCGCGCCGAGGACGGCAGCATCGCCCTGCCGCCCGGCCTCACCCAGTCGAACCGGATCCGCGACCAGGCCCGCACCCAGCTCGGCGAGATCTGTGCGATCGCCAACCAACTCCTGCGGATGGGCGTCCTGGCGGAGGAAGACGTTTCTTCCCTCTCCCCGCCGGGGAGAGGGTAGGGAGAGGGGGTCGGGCGCTGGCGATCGCTCACTGATTCAGAACCCCCTCACCCCAACCCTCTCCCCGCCGGGGAGAGGGAGCCGTTCGATCCATCGACGCATCTCGCAACGGATATGCACAAACTGTGCGCCGCGGCACTTGCACGGAGTTGAATGAATATTCATCTCGCGCGCGTCGACGGGCTTCCATGCACGCCGGCTATACCCGCGGCTCCCCGCCATCCCCGCTCCCGTCCGGACCGCCCGGCCGGGCGCTTTCGCTTCGATTGGCTTGCCCATGCCCTATTACCGCTACCGCACCGCCACCCTCCACGGCCCTTGGCGCGATTCGCGTCTGAAGGCCGAATGCGACGCCGTCGCGATGGGGCAGGCCGAGTTCTCCGGCGGCCGCGGCGATTTCGCCTGGAAGGTCGAGGGCGAGATCGAGCAGCAGCAGCCGAAGCCGCAGTCCGCCGAGACCAAGGGCGCCGGCGAGTAAAGCCGCGGCGCCCGGGCCGCCGGCCAGCCTGTGGCGAATATCGGTTTAGTTTATCGCCTGTAGCCCGAAGGCCGCTCACTCCTCCCCCATCCGCAGCGCCGCGATAAACGCTTCCTGAGGGATCGACACGGAGCCGTACTCTCTCATCCGCTTCTTCCCTTCCTTCTGCTTGTCCAGCAGCTTCCGCTTCCGCGAAATATCGCCGCCATAGCATTTCGCGGTCACGTCCTTGCGCAGCGCCGCAATCGTTTCCCGCGCGATGATCTTCCCCCCGATCGCGGCCTGGATCGGGACCTTGAACAAATGGCGGGGGATCAGGTCCTTGAGCCGCTCGCAGAGCTGCCGGCCGCGCGCCTCGGCGGCGGCGCGGTGGACGATCATGCCGAGCGCGTCGACCGGCTCGCCGTTGACCAGGATGTTCATCTTGACGAGATCGCCGTCGCGATGCCCGGTCTGGTGATAATCGAAGCTCGCATAGCCGCGGCTGATCGATTTCAGCCGGTCGTAGAAATCGAACACGACCTCGTTGAGCGGCAGATCGTAGGTGAGCTGCGCCCGGCCGGCGACGTAAGTGAGGTTCTTCTGCACCCCGCGCCGGTCCTGGCACAGCTTCAGGATGGCGCCGAGATGCTCGTCGGGGACGTAGATGGTCGCCTCGATCCACGGCTCCTCGACCGCGGCGATCCGGTTCGGGTCCGGCCAGTCGGCGGGGTTGTG
>NZ_JBQTIN010000046.1:0-14693 GCF_052388015.1 Sphingosinicella sp. | reverse complement strand
CGCCGACATGCTCGACCGAGCGAAGGCCGTTCATCGAGACGCGCAGCTTCACGCCGCGCGCCAGCGCGTCGGAAATCAGGGTCACGTTCTGCAGGTTCGGCAGGAACGTCCGCTTGGTCTTGTTGTTCGCGTGGGAGACATTGTGCCCCACCTGACGGCCCTTGCCGGTCAGCTCGCAAATGCGCGACATCTCGATTCTCTTTCCGGTATCTGAGCGAAGCGCCGCGGGCGCTCGCGAAAGCGCGCCCGATAGAGAGGAGCGGCGGATTCGTCAACCTGCCCGGCCGGTCAAGATTCGTTGCGGGTCGGCAACCGATTGACGCCGCCATCGTTGGTCGCGCAAATGAAGCACCATTCGAAAGGTCCGGCCTCATGCGCACCTTCCTCCTTCTGATTGCTTTCCTGATCGTGATCGGCATCGGGCTCGTCTATTCCGGCGCGATCCGCACCCGATCGGACGGCAACGGCGTCGTCGTCGAGACCACCGACGTCCGGGTCGGCACCGAGACGCGCAATGTCGAGGTGCCGGTGGTGAAGACCGAGACCCGTCAGGTCGAGGTGCCGAGCATCGGCGTCGCGAACAGCCAGGCGAACAAGCAGTAGGCACCGGCGATCCCGATTTGCCGGCCGAAGCCGAATCCGGCGGGCCGGCCTTCCCGCTCCCGGCGCCGATGCGCCGCGCGCTCGACGAGGCTATTGCCGCGACCGAAGCCGGCGAAGTGCCGGTCGGCGCCGTGGTGACGCTCGGCGAGCGGGTGATCGCGACGGGGCGCAACCGGATGCGCGCGGACGCCGATCCCACCGCCCATGCCGAGATCGTCGCGCTTCGGGCGGCGGCGGCGGCGCTCGGCAGCGAGCGCCTCGACGGCTGCGACCTATGGGTGACGCTGGAGCCCTGCGCGATGTGTGCCGGGGCGATGGCGCTGGCCCGAATCCGGCGGCTCTATTTCGGGGCGGCGGACCCCAAAGGCGGCGCCGTCGTGAACGGGCCGCGCCTCTTCGGTCAGCCGACCTGCCACCACGCGCCGGAGATCTATTCCGGCATCGGCGAGGACGCTGCGGCATCGCTTCTGCGCGATTTCTTTCGCGGCCGGCGCGGCTGATCCGCAACGAACCTGTTGTCGAGCCGGAACAGAACCCGCTAGAGCAAAGCCGAGCAATGTCTCCCACATCCCCCCTCCAACCCTTCCCCTGGCTCGATGTCGTCATCATCCTCGCTTTGGTGGGGCTGAACGGCCTGTTCGCGATGTCCGAGCTGGCGATCGTTTCGTCGCGCCGGGGGCGGCTGCGCGCGCTCGCCAAGCAGGGCGCCGGCGCGCGCCGGGCGCTGGCGCTCGCCGCCGATCCGGGCCGGTTCCTGTCGACGGTCCAGATCGGCATCACCCTGATCGGCATCGTCGCCGGCGCTTATTCGGGGGCGAGCCTGGGCGCCCCGGTCGGGCAGCGGCTCGCCTTGCTCGGCCTCGAGCCGGATACGGCGCGCTCGCTCGGCTTCGCCCTCGTCATCATCGTGACGACCTATGCCTCGCTGATCATCGGCGAGCTGGTGCCGAAGCAATTCGCCTTGCGCTCGCCGGAATCGATCGCGATCGTCGTCGCCACGCCGATGCTGTGGCTGTCGCGGGCGACCGCGCCGATCGTTTGGCTGCTCGACAATTCGAGCGCCTTGATCTTCCGGCTGCTCAGGTTGAACCGCGAATCGGAGGACCAGGTCACCGCCGAGGATCTCCACCTCGTCGTGGCCGAGGCGGCGACGGCCGGCGTGCTCGAGGAAAGCGAGCGGCATTTGATTTCCAGCGTCGTCCGCCTCGCCGACCGGCCGGCGCGCGAGGTGATGACGCCGCGCACCGACATAGCCTGGATCGACGCCGACGCCGACCAGGCGACGATCCGCGCCCAGCTGATCGCGGCGCCGCACAACCGGATCCCGATCGCCGAGGGCAACTCGGTCGACAGGCTGATCGGCGTCGTCCAGGCGCGCGACGTGGTCGACTGCCTGCTGATGGGCGAGGAGATCAATCTCAGGAAGCTGATGAAGCCGGCGCCGATCGTCCCCGATCAGCTGGATGCGATGGACGCGATGACGGTGCTGCGCGACAGCGACGTGCCGATGGCCTTCGTCCATGACGAATATGGCCATTTCGAAGGCATCGTGACCCCCGGCAACCTCCTGACCGCGCTCACCGGCCAGTTCCTGTCCTCGGCCGAGCTCGACCACGATCCGCCTCTGATCGAGCGCGACGACGGCAGCTGGTGGGTTTCGGGCTCGGTCTCGGCCGACGCGCTTGCCGACCGGCTGTGCATCAAGCTGCCGGAGGACCGGGACTATGCGACCGCGGCCGGCTTCGCACTGTCGGTGCTGCGCCACATTCCCGATGTGGGCGAGAAGTTCAGCTTTGCCGGCTGGCGGTTCGAGATCGTCGACATGGACGGCCGCAAGATCGACAAATTGCTGGCGTCCGAGATCCAGCGCGCAAGGCGGGTGATCTAGGTTTCGCTGCCGAGCTTGCCGAACTTCTCCTCGAAGCTCTCGATGTCGCCGCGGGCGAGATAGTCGGCCTGCTCGGCGATCAGGTCGCGGGCGAGGCGGCCGCGGAACGGCCCCATCCGTTCGTCGAGATGGGCGAGCTCGGTGTCGTTCATGCCGGCGATCTGCGCGAACCGGGTGACGCCGAGCTCGTTCAGGCGCGCGGCGAGCTTTGGGCCGACGCCCTTCAACAGGACGAGGTCGTCTGCGGGGCCCGTGGGCGACCCGCTGAGGTGACGGTGCGCTTCGACGCCGAGCACCTCGCCGGCGACATCGGTGGTGGCCGCCGCCACTTCACCGGTGACCCCGTTTCCTTCCGCGGCGCCATGCGCCTGCTTCATATAGGGCCGGTCGCGGCTGGCGACATAAGGCTCGGCCGGCTTGCGCTCGACCGGCGCCGGCCGTCGCCGCATCACCAGGAAGGCGAGGATCAGGACGGCGAGGATCGCGATAACGATCAGGATGGTATTGGTGTCGAGGGTCATGGGCAGGCTCGATCCGTCCTATTTGCGGTAGCGGAAGGCCCACCAGCCGGTGACGAGGCCGATCGCCAGCGCGACCAGCAGGATGGGCAGGTTGAAGAAAGCAAGGGCGGTCATGGCCGGCGCCTCACAGAAAGCTCGTGCGTTTCGGCCGGAAGAACAGCCGGCCGAGCCCGAGCCCGATCAGGAAGGCAAACGCGACCATCGGCAGCGTTTCGGCGAGGAGGGGGATGCCGCCCGGGCTGCTATTCTCGTCCGTCCAGCGGACCGCGGCCACACCCGGCACGGCGGCCACCCTCTGGTTGAGACCCAGCAGGCCGCCCTGGCCGTTGCGCTGGAGATCATTGGCCGGGCCGGACAGCCAGGCGGTGCGGGAGAGCGGATCGCGCGGGAAGCTGACGGTCACGCCCGGCAGCCCGGCCGTGCGGATCACCGCCTCGGCCTGCGCCTGAACCGAATCGATGAACGCCGCGCCGCGTCCGAGCGGCCCATGCGCGACCCAGCCGGCGAGCAAGGCGGCGGCGAATCCGATCAGCAATTTGGCAATCGCAGGCATGCCCGCCCTCTCTATCGTGCCGGGCCGCCGCCGTCAGCCCTCGCGCGCGATTTCCCGCCAGCCGATGTCGCGCCGGCAAAAGCCGCTTGGGAACGCGATGCGATCGACGGCACGATAGGCCGCGTCGCGCGCCGCGCGGACAGAGGCGCCGCTGGCGGTGACGTTGAGTACCCGGCCGCCATTGGCGACGAGCGCGCCCTCCCTCAGCGCGGTGCCAGCATGGAAGACCTTGGCGCCGGTCGCCGCCGCGTCGGCGAGGCCGGCGATCGCACTGCCTTTGGCCGGTGTGCCGGGATAGCCGTTCGCCGCCATCACCACGGTGAGCGCGGGCGCCGGCGCGAATTCGGGCGGCGATATCTGATCGAGGCGCCTTTCCGCCGCCGCGAGCATGAGCGCGGCGAGATCGCCGCGATAGCGCATCATCAGCACCTGGCATTCGGGGTCGCCGAAGCGGCAATTATACTCGATCAGCTTCGGCCCGTCGGCGGTCAGCATCAGCCCGGCATAAAGCACGCCGACATAAGGCGTGCCGGCCGCCGCCATCGCCCGCACCGTCGGATCGATAATCTCGGCCAGCACTTGCGTTTCCAACTCGGCGGTCAGCACGCGGGCTGGACTGTAGGCACCCATGCCCCCGGTATTGGGCCCGGTGTCGCCGTCGCCGACGCGCTTGTGATCCTGCGCCGATCCGAAGGGAAGGATCGTGCGCCCGTCGGTGATCGCGAAGAAGCTCGCTTCCTCGCCGGTCAGGAATTCTTCGATCACCACTTCGGCCCCGGCGTGGCCGAAGCCGCCGCCGAACATGTCGGCGATCGCGGCGTGCGCCGCTTCGGCGGTCTCGGCGATGACGACGCCCTTGCCAGCGGCGAGGCCGTCCGCCTTGATCACCACCGGCAGGCCGAAGCGCTCCACATCGGCGAGCGCCGCACCCTCATTGCCGTGGCGCGCATAAGCGGCGGTCGGGATGGCATGCGCGGCGCACAAATCCTTGACGAAGCCCTTCGATCCTTCCAGCCGGGCGGCGGCGCTGCCGGGTCCAAAAACGGGAATGCCGGCGAGCGCGTCGGCGATGCCCGCGACCAAGGGCTGCTCCGGGCCGACGACGACGAGGCCGATGTCGTTCTCGGCGCAGAACGCGTGCACCGCGTCATGATCGGCGATGTCGAGCGGCACGATCTCGGCTTCCTCGGCGATGCCGGGATTGCCGGGCGCGGCGAAGAGCCGGTCGACCGCGGGCGATTGCGCGAGCCGCCACGCCAGCGCATGCTCGCGCCCGCCCGAACCGATCAGAAGCACATTCATGACCGACGCCCCTAATGACACCGCCGGGCTGCTGGCAACCGAGACGCCGGGCGACAATGCGCCGGCGCTCAGCGTTTCCGAGCTGTCCGCGGCGCTCAAGCGCACCGTCGAGGGGGCGTTCGATCACGTCCGGGTGCGCGGCGAGATTTCGGGCTTCAAACGGCACGGCTCCGGCCATTGCTATTTCACGCTCAAGGACGATGCGGCCTGCATCGATGCGGTGATCTGGCGCGGCCAGGCGGCGGCCCTCCGCTTCCAGCCCGAGGACGGGGCCGAGGTGATCGCGACCGGCCGCCTCACCACTTATTCGGCCCGGTCAAAATATCAGATCGTCGTCGAGCGGCTCGAATTGGCCGGACAGGGCGCGCTGATGGTCTTGCTCGACAGACGCCGCCGCCAGCTCGCCGCCGAGGGCCTGTTCGACGCGGCGCGCAAGCGGCCCTTGCCATTCGCGCCCCGTCTCGTCGGCGTCGTCACCTCTCCGACCGGCGCGGTGATTCGCGACATCCTGCACCGGCTGTCCGATCGCTTCCCCTGCCATGTCCTGCTCTGGCCGACGCCGGTGCAGGGGGAGGGGGCAGCGGAGAAGGTCGCCGCCGCCCTCGCCGGCTTCAACGCGATGGCGACCCGGCCCGACGTGCTGATCGTCGCGCGCGGCGGCGGCTCGATCGAGGATCTGTGGGCGTTCAACGAGGAGATCGTGGTGCGGGCGATCGCCGGGTCAGCGATCCCGGTCATCTCGGCGGTGGGGCACGAGACCGACACCAGTCTCGCCGATTTCGCCGCCGACCGCCGCGCCCCGACGCCGACCGCGGCGGCCGAGATGGCGGTGCCGGTCCGCGCGGAGCTGGCGGCGTTCGTCGCCGGCCTCGGCGACCGGGCGGCGACCTGCGCGAGGCGCGCGCAGGAGCGCGGCCGGGAGCGGCTTGACGCCTTGCTGCGCCACTGGCCCGATCGCGCCGAGCTGCTGGCGCCGCAACGGCAGCGCATGGACGAACTGGGCGAGCGCCTGCCGCGCGCTCTTGGCGCACGGCTGGACCGCGCGCGCGGCGATCTGGGCCGGGCATCGGGCGCGCTGCGGCCGGGCCTGCTGAAGGCCGCCCATGCGCGCGCGGCCGAGCGACTGGCCGCCTTGTGGCGGGTCGCCGAGCTCGCCCATCCCGATCGGCCGCTGTCGAAAGGCTATGCGCGCGTCACCGATCGCGAGGGCCGGACGCTGACCTCGGCGGCGGCGGCGCGGGCGGCGAAGCGGCTCCGCCTGATCTTCCAGGATGATCGGCAAGGGGTGGCCGCAACCGTCGATGGCGCCGCCCCGCCGCGCGCGGGAACGGTTGATCAGCCGAAGCTGTTGTGATTGAGGCGGATGCGATGCTGATGTCGAACCGCAACCGGGCCGCGCGGCTCCATTATCTGGCCGGCACCTATCGCGTGCTCGTACCGGGCGACCATGTCGTCTGCGCGGTCACTCACAAGCCGATCCCGCTCACCGATCTGCGCTACTGGAGCGTCGAGCGGCAGGAGCCCTATGTCGACGCCGAGGCGTCGCTGAAGGGCGAAGGGCTGGCGTGAGCCTTTCGCTGTTCGCCGGCCTGCTCGCATTCCAACCCGCGGTCGAGAGGCCGCAGCCGGGCTGCGAGCATGTACTTTGCGGCAGGCGGATCGAGCGGCCGAATCCAGTCGGCATGCCGCCCCGGCTTGTCGGCACTCCGGCGCAAGGAGCCCTGCTCTCCGGCAACGCTGGCGTCGGCGCGCGCGTGATGCTGGAGGGGAACGAGATTCCAGTCGCGCCCGATGGCCGCTTCATCCTCGGCTTCGACCGCGATCACGGGCCCAGCGCCCGCCTGGCCGTCATCGCCGCCGATGGCGCGACGCGCGAGCAGCTGATCCGGGTGACGCCTCGGGCCTGGCCTGTTCAGAACGTCAACATGGCCAGGCCCTCGACGGGGCCGACGCCGGAATATGCCCGGCTGCGCGAAAGCGAGCTGGTTCGGATCGGCGCGGCGCGTCGGGCGCGCTCCGCCTCATCCGGCTGGAGCCAGCGGCTCATTCCCCCCGCACGCGGCCGAATCAGCGGCGTCTTCGGCTCGCAGCGCGTCTATCGCGGCGTCCCGGCCGCCTATCATAGCGGGCTCGACATCGCAGCCGGCGCCGGTGCGCCGGTGATCGCGCCGGCGGACGGCGTGGTGACGCTGGCGCCGCCGCCTGCGTTCAGCCTTGAGGGCAATCTCGTCATCATCGATCACGGCATGGGGCTGACCAGCGCCTTCCTGCACCTGTCGCGCGCGTCCGTTCGCGTCGGGCAAAGGGTGCGGCAGGGCGAGGAAATTGGCCGCGTCGGCGCGACGGGACGGGCCACCGGCCCGCACCTTCACTGGAGCCTGGTCTGGAACGGCGCCCGGCTCGATCCGCTGGCGGCGCTCGACCGCTAGCGCTGGCGGATGACGCGGACGGCCGGACGGCCCGCAATACTGGCGAGAAACGCGCCGAGCGGCCCGCGCCGGATCCGGATCGCTTCGCCGCGCCGCGGGAAACCCTGCCGCCCGTCGGTCTGCACCCAGACGCTATTGTCTTCGAGACGAAAGACCATCCGCCCGTCCGCGCCGCTGCCGATGGCGAGGAGCGTCGAATTGATCTCGTTGACGCCGGCGCCGTCCTCGCCTTCGTCTTCGTCGCCGCCGAAGATGCCGAGATCGGGCAAAGTGAGGCCAAACAGGCTGCGCCGGGTGCGGCGAATCTGCTGCCGATCGACGACCGCGATTTCGCGCGACGCTTCGGCCGCCTCCAGCGCCGCGACCTGGCGGTCATAGCAGGCGAGGCGTTCGACATCGCCGGTGACCTGACGGCAGGCGGTCAGCTGATTCAGCACTTCCGGCCGTTCGGGCGCGGTCGCCCGGCGGCGCTGGGCGTCGGCGGCGGAGGTTGCCGCGAGCAGCGCCAGGGCGAGGAGAAAGGGTCGGGCGGTCATGACGCTCTTATTCACGGCTCGCGCCGCCCTTGTCGAGGGCCTTCGGCGCGGTCCGATCAAGCCATCAAACTGTTGCCGCGCTGCAACAGAATGGCGAATTGTAGTCGACTGCGGTGCAACGAGAATTGTCTTGGCGGAGAAGGTCGCATAACCGACGATCAAGGGCGAGCCATCTCGCCCCGGCTTTCACCATGCGCCGCGCCTGTGCGGCTTAAGGGGGTTGAATATGACGTCACGTTCCAAGATCCAGGGCCGCCTGCTCGCTTCGACCATCTTCGCGTCGACCGCGCTGGCCGCCACGCCCGCTTTCGCGCAAGGTACACAGACCGCGGAGAGCGGCGACGATCAGGCGATCGTCGTCACGGGCACCCTGGTGCGCAACCCCAATCTGGTCGCCTCGTCGCCGATCAACGTGGTCGGCGAGGAAGAGATCGAGCTGCAGCAGGCGAACGTCGCCGAGGAGCTGCTGCGCGAGCTGCCGGGCGCGGTCCCGTCGATCGGTTCCGCCGTCAACAACGGCAATGGCGGCAACTCGTTCGTCAACCTGCGCGGCCTCGGCTCCAACCGCAACGTCGTTCTGATTGACGGCGTGCGTCTGGTTCCGTCGACGCTCGCCGGCCAGTTCGACCTCAACAACATCCCGCTGGCCCTCATCCAGCGCGTCGACGTGCTGACCGGCGGCGCTTCGACCACCTACGGCGCCGACGCCGTCGCGGGCGTGGTGAACTTCATCACCCGCCGCGATTTCGCCGGCATCGACATCAACGTCTCCGAGCAGATCACCGAGCAGGGTGACGGCAACGTCTTCCGTGCCGACGTCACCATCGGCGCCAATTTCGACGACGGCCGCGGCAACGCGACCTTCAGCGTCGGCTATCAGGAGGCCGATCCCGTCTATCAGGGCGCCCGCGACTTCGGCCTCTTCACGATCGACTCGTTCAACGGCGGCTCCGGCGGCTCGGGCACAACGACGCCCTCGCGTTTCCTGATCGGTCCGGGTGTCACCCGCCAAGTCACGGCGGACGGCACGAATTTCCGGCCGACGGCGGCGTTTGATGCCTTCAACTTCAACCCGTACAACGTCTATCAGACGCCGTTCGAGCGCTTCAACATCTACGGCTCGGCCAATTATCAGGTCAGCGACGCGATCGAGGTCTATACGCGCGGCCTGTTCTCCAAGAACACGGTCGAAACGATCATCGCGCCGTCGGGCGCGTTCGGCATCGCGGTAACGATCCCGCTCAACAATCCCTTCCTTACCGCCGCTCAGCGCAACGCTTTCTGCGCCGTGGACGTCAACCCGAGCCCGACCGTCGTGACCCGCCGGTTCACCCAGGCGGAATGCGACGCGGCGGCCGCGCCGGGGCTGCGCCCGGGCCAGGCAGCCTATCGTGAGATCGGCACCGGCCAGGCCTTTGCCGGTCAGGCCAACACCACCACCACCAACCGGCCCACGCGTGAGGCGTTCGTGCCGTTCGACGTTAACGGCAACGGCGTGATCGAGGCCGGCGAGGGCTACAATCCCAACCCGCAGTCGCAGCTCTTCCGTCGTGGCGTCGAGCTCGGGCCGCGCATCAGCAATTACAGCAACACGGTCTTTGACTATCGCGCCGGCGCGCGCGGCGGCATCACCGACTCGATCGATTGGGATGTCTTCGGCAGCTACGGCGAAGCCGATCAGGTCCAGGAGATCCAGGGCTACTTCCTGAACTCCCGCGTGCGGCAGTCGCTGCTCGCCGGCGGCACGCCTGCCGCGCCGGTCTGTTTCGACACGGCGAACGGCTGCGCTCCGGTCAACTTCTTCGGCGCTACCGGCAACGCCAGCTTCACTCCGGCCGCGCTCGATTTCCTCAACGAGATCAGCACCGTCCGCACCCGGATCACGCTCGCGCAGGCGCGCGGCACGGTCTCGGGCGATTTCGGTTGGACCCTGCCATGGGCTGCGCAGCCGGTCAGCTTCGCGGTCGGTGGGGAGTTCCGTGAGTATAGGGCCGCGCAAGCGTCGGATACGCTCGCGCAGGGTGGCGATCTGGGCGGCGCGGGCGGCGCGGCGCCGAACATCAACGGCGGCTTCAACGTCTATGAGGCATTCGGCGAGCTGATCGTCCCGATCGTCTCCGACCGGCCGTTCTTCGACCTCCTCGAGGTGCGCGGCGGCATTCGCTATTCATCCTACAATATCGATGCGCCGACCAATCCGGGCTTCAACACGACGACCTGGAAGGTCGAGGCGAGTTGGGCTCCGATCGACGCGCTCCGCTTCCGCGGCAGCTATGCGCGCGCGGTGCGGGCTCCGAACATCGCCGAGCTGTTCTCGCCGGTGAATACGGGCCTCACCAGCCTTGCAACCGAACCGTGCGCCAGCATCGACGGCAACGGCAATAGGTTCCGGGCGGCCCCGACCGGCGAGCTGCGCGCCGTCTGCCTCGCGCAGGGCGCGAACGCGGGCAATGTCGACTCGATCCAGCTTCCGATTTCCGGCCAGGCGCAGGCAACCGGGGGCGGCAACCTCAACCTCAATCCGGAGCGCTCGCGCTCCTGGACGGTTGGCGTAGTCTTCCAGCCTGACTTCATCCCCGGCCTGTCGCTCTCGGTCGACTATTACAACATCCTGATCCGGGGCGCGATCACCGCTCCGACTCCGGGCGACGTGATCACAGCCTGCTTCGGTGGGGGCGACGGGCGCTCGCCCGCCGCCGGGTCCTCGGCGCGGCCCGAGTGTACTTCGATTCGTCGCAATCCGCTGAACGGCTCGCTCAGCGGCGATCCGTCCGACACCCCGGGTCTGCCTCTGTCGCTGTCCAACCTGGGACGGATCGAGACCAGCGGCGTCGACTTCTCGATCAACTATCGTCGGAACCTCGACATCTTCGGCGGCGTCGGCCTGGCCATCAACGGCCAGCTGACCTGGCAGGACGATCAGCTCTTCCGGGCGACACCGACCAGCGCGATCAATCGTCAGTGCGTCGGCTTCTACAGCCCGGATTGCGGCCAGCCCTTCTTCGAATGGCAATGGTCGCTGCGCACGACTCTGACCTTCGATAATATCGACGTGTCGCTGCTCTGGCGCCATCTCGACAGCGTCATCTACGAGCCCGAGGCTGCGCGTGTGAGTGGACCTCTGTTCAGAGGCACTCTTGGGGCGGCCGCAGGGCCGCTCGCCGGGCAGGTGGTCGATTTCAACAGCATCCCGTCCTACGATTATTTCGATTTGACGACCCGCTTCCAGGTCGACGATCATTTGACGATCACGCTGGCGGTGCAGAACCTGTTCGACAAGCAGCCGCCGCTGGTCGGCAACAATGCCGGCTCGACTGCGTTCAACAGCCCCAACACCTTCCCGTCGACTTATGATACGTTGGGCCGCCGCTTCGTCGCCACCGCGCGGATCCGCTTCTAAACGGATCCGGATCACGCAGCCTTGCGGGGCGGGCCTTTGGCCCGCCCTTTTTTTATCGCCACCGACAGCGTTCGCATCGTGCGACGTTGCGAACTAAAGCAGTGCAATGGCACAGACGCTCAATCCCGCGGCCGCTTTCGCCGCCGCGGAACGCGCTTTTCTGGAGGGCCGCTTCGGCGATGCGCGGGCCATTTTGTCGACAATTGCCTGGCTCGGCCACCCCGCCGCGTACCATCTGCGCGCCATTGTCGAGCAGGAATTGGGCGACCTCGCGGAAGCGCGGCGCCAGTTCGAGGCCGCCACCCGGCTGTCGCCCCGGGACCCGCAGCTCTGGAGCAATTTCGCCCTCCTTCTCGAGCAGCAGGACGACACAACCGCCGCGCTCGACGCCTATGAGCGGGCGCTGGAGTTGCAGCCGCGCTACAACGACGTCATCTTCAACCGGGCCGTTCTGCTGACGCGGCTCGGTCGGCGCGGCGAGGCGCGCACCGCGTTCAGGTCATTGATCGAGATGAACCCGCGCGATCCGCGCTGTTGGAACGGTCTTGCGGCGGTGGAGAAGGCGAGCGGCGCGCTCGCTGCGGCGGCCGCCGCTTACGATCGTGCTCTCGCGGCGTCGCACGGCGACCGGTTGGCGACGATCGGCCGGGCACGCATCGCGCTGGAACGGCAGGAAGCGGACGCGGTCGCGCGTTATCGCGCGGCGCGCCGGCTCGCGCCGGACGACCGGGAGCTGGCTCTCGATGAAGTCGAAGCACGGCTGGATCGTGGTGACCGCGAGGCGCTTGATGATTTTGCGAAACTTGCAAGATCGGCGCCCGACTGGACGCACGGGCAGATCGCGCTGGCGCGGATGCGCTGGGAGCAGGGGGCGGCATCGGGATACGCCGATCATATCGAGGCTTTGCTCGAACAGAAGCCGGGGCGGGACCAGCTCTGGAGCGACTACATCCAGCTCGTCGCCAATTGCGGAGAACCAGCGCGCGCCGCGGACCTTGCCCGTCGCGCGCGAGATACGGGGTCTGGGGAAGTGCAGTTCCAGCTGGCGGAGGCAATCCATGCCGGCAAAGCAGGTCAAATCGACCGCGCCGAGGCGCTTTTCGCCACGCTCCCACCGGGCCTTCCGGGCCGCGAGCTCAATGAAAGCGTCCATCGCATTCGCACGGGCGATCTCGACCGGGCGATCGCGCTGATCGAGACGGTGCTCGACGCGGAGCGATGGAACCTTGCCGCCTGGGGCATCGCCGAACTGCTCTATCGCAAGACCGGGCACGAACGCGGCCCGTGGCTTTCGGGTCAGCCGGGCCTAGTCAGCGTCCTAGACCTGCCGCTCGACCAAGGCGCCTTCCATGCCGCCGGTCTGCTCTTGGCCGGCTTGCACCGGGATGCGGTAGAAACGGTTGGCCAGAGCGTTCGCGGCGGCACGCAGACGCGATGGAATCTCTTCGACCGGGCCGAGCCCGAGCTCGCGACGCTGCAGGCCGCGATCGATCGCGCGCTAGGCGACCACATCACCCGTCTTCCCACGCGCGACGACGAGCATCCACTGTTGCGTCACCGGGATCGCGCGCTAGTGATATCGGCGAGCTGGTCGGTTCGATTCGTGGACGCCGGCCAACATGTCGCGCATTACCATCCGAGCGGCCTGATCAGCTCGGCCTGTTACTTCCGGACGCCATCGGCCGCCGGTGACCACGACGGCTGGCTTGAAATTGGCCGTCCACCGGCGGACTTTTTACTGGATCTCGAGCCGATCCAAATGATCGAGCCGAGGCCCGGGCGGCTGGTTCTCTTTCCGTCCTATTTGTTCCACGGCACCCGTCCCTTCTCCGCCGGGGAGCGGATGAGCGTGGCATTCGATGTCGTGGCGGCGAATGGCGACGGATAGCAATGGCCTATGGCGCAGGCAGCGCGGCAAGAACTTTAAAGCTGAAAAGAATCAGGTTCGAGGTCACGCGGCTTGCTCTGGCTGCTCCATCCAATAGCTGGCATAGCGCGACGATGCCGGCTCGCCATCCGATGCTCCAGCAGGCGATTTCGCTGTCCGCAGCGGGGCGCAATCCCGAGGCGGTGTTGATCATCAGCAGGCTCGCAGCCCAAGACGAGCCCGAAGCGCTCGCGCTCCTCGCGGAGATGAAGTGGCGGGGCGGTATGGTGCCGCAGGATCCGGTGCAAGGGCGCGAGCTTTACCGTCGCGCAAGCGAAGGCGGTCATCAAGCTGCGGCGCACAGCTACACGAACCTCCTCGCGAACGGCGTTGCGGGGCATCGCGACTGGCCGCAGGCGATGGATCGCTTGCGGGTGGAAGCCAGAAAGGATCAGCGCCGCCGACAGATGCTGGCGATCCTCGAACGAATGCGGATGGATGACGACGGCGATCCCGCGTGCGTGCCGGACGTCGAGCCGCTCAGCGAGTCACCGCATGTACGGCTGTTCGAGCGTCTCTTCACGGCCACCGAATGCGACTATCTGAAGCAGGTCGCCCAGCCTGGCTATCAGCCTTCGACGGTGTTCGATGCGAACCGGCGGCTCGTCCGCGACCCAATTCGAACCTCCGACAGCTCGACGATTCATTGGCTTATGGAAGACCCGGTAGTTCATGCGCTCAATCGGCGGCTGGCGGCGGTCACCGGCACCATGGCCGATCAAGGCGAGGCGATGCAGATCCTCCGTTACCGACCGGGCCAGCAATATCGCAGCCATTTCGATTTCGCTCAAAGCTCGGACAATCAGCGCTGTCAGACCGCTTTGGTCTATCTCAATCACGACTATAGAGGCGGCGAGACTTGCTTCGTCAGGACCGGGCTGAAGGTGAAGGGGAGGAAGGGCGATGCTTTGGTCTTCCGCAGCGCGCTTTCTGATCGCTCGCTCGATCCGATGTCCGAACATGCTGGCTTGCCTGTCACCAGCGGCACCAAGGTCATCGCCAGCCGATGGATCCGTGAGCGGCGTTGGCAGCCCTGACTAGCGCGCCTACAGCAATGGCGCAGGCAGCGACAAGGACTGCCCGGCCGACTTGGCCACCGCTTCCGTCCAGGCGGTAACCTTTTCCACCTCTTCGGCATGGACCGCCGCTGCCTCGCGCTGCTCCGCTTGGCGCGCCACGCCGTCGAACGCCTTGCCCCCCTTGGAGTGGCGGGTGAAGGCCTCGCCCGCCGCGACGGCTGCGGCGTCCAAACGAAGGCCGAAGAGACCGCCCAGCGCCGCCAGAGCTTCGACCGGGCGGGCGATCAGCGTCTCGCTGTCCAGGGTGCGGACCCGCTCCGGCCCCAGCCGTGCCGCGAGCGCGGCGAATTGCCGGTGCTGGCCGAGCCAGCCGATCGCCGCGATCTGGAGGTCGGTCTGTCCCAGAATTTCCACCGGTGAAAAGCCGTAATCGAGCATCCCGTCCCGCGCCATCTTGACGAACAGCTCGCGTACCCAGAGTCGGCCCCACATCCCCTTCTTGGCAATCGATCCCA
>NZ_JBQTIN010000045.1:0-54694 GCF_052388015.1 Sphingosinicella sp. | reverse complement strand
TGGTGCCGAACTCGCGCCGCCGCGGGTCGCGCGCCTCGACCATCAGCACCTGATCGTCGTCGCGGATGATCCGGCCGTAGCGCGACAGGTCCTGGGTGGGGTTGAGCAGCACCGAGAGCGGCGAATCGTTGATTGGCCAGCGCTGCACCTGGCGCACGTCATAGTCGATGAAGGCGAGCGCGCGGCCGTCGCCGACGATCAGGATGTTGGCGCCCTGATAGTCGAAGCGGATCCGGCCCGGCCGCTTGACGGTGAGCGTGCCCGAGAGGCTGCGGCCGCGCCGGTCGGTCTGGGTGAAGCTGGCGGTCATCGTCTCGACCGCGCGCAAATGGGCCTGGACTTGGGCAAGCCCGGTCTGGGGTGCCTGCGCGGCGAGCGGTGCCGGAGCGGCGGTGAGCGCAAGCGGCGCGGCCAACAAAGCGAGAGCGCGAAGGCGCATCATAGTTCCTTCTTCGAATCCGGGATCGGCGCGCATGTGGAGCTTTTCGCTTGAATGTCCAGTGAACCCGGCGGTTCCCTGCGCTCAGGCCAGCGGCCGGCCCTCGGTATCGACCAGCACCTCGCGGCGGCCGACATGGTCGGGGGCGCTCACCACGCCCTCCTTCTCCATCCGCTCGATCAGCCGGGCGGCATTGTTGTAGCCGACGCGGAGCTGGCGCTGGAGATAGGAGGTCGAGGCCTTCTGGCTCTCGGCGACGACCTGGATCGCCTTGCGGAACAATGCGGTCTCGGCGTCGTCCTCGCCGGTCGGCTGGCCCTCGAACATATAGCCGCCATCCTCGGGCTCCTCGGTCACGGCCTGGATGTAGGAGGGCCGGCCCTGGGTGCGCCAATGGTCCGCCACGGCGCGCACCTCCTCGTCGGACACGAACGGGCCGTGGACGCGGGCGATCTGCTTGCCGCCGGGCATGTAGAGCATGTCGCCCTTGCCGAGCAGCTGCTCGGCGCCCTGCTCGCCCAAAATGGTGCGCGAATCGATCTTGGAGGTGACGGCGAAGCTGATCCGCGTCGGCAGGTTCGCCTTGATGACGCCGGTGATCACGTCGACCGACGGGCGCTGGGTGGCCATGATCAGATGCATGCCGGCGGCGCGGGCCTTCTGGGCGAGGCGCTGGATCAGGAACTCGACCTCCTTGCCGGCGGTCATCATCAGATCGGCAAGCTCGTCGACGACGACGACGACCTGCGGCAGCACCTCATAGTCCAGCTCCTCCATCTCATATTGGGGCTGGCCGGTCTCGGCGTCGTAGCCGGTCTGGACCCGGCGGCCGAGCGGCTGGCCCTTCATCTTCGCCTCGCGCACCTTGGCGTTGAACGAGGACAGCTGCCGGACGCCGACCGAGGCCATCATCCGATAGCGGTCCTCCATCTGCTCGACGGTCCATTTGAGCGCCCGGATCGCCTTGGCCGGCTCGGTGACGACCGGCGCCAGCAAATGCGGGATGTCGTCATAGACGCTGAGCTCCAGCATCTTGGGGTCGATCAGGATCATTTTGCACTGCTCGGGCGTCAGCCGGTAGAGCAATGACAGGATCATGCAGTTGAGGCCGACCGACTTGCCGGAGCCGGTGGTGCCGGCGACGAGCAGATGCGGCATCGGCGCGAGATCGGCGACGACCGGATCGCCAGCGATATTCTTGCCGAGGATGATCGGCAGCGAGGCGACCTGATCCTCGAAGGCCGGGCTGCCCATCAGCTCGGACAGCACCACCGATTCGCGCTTGGCGTTGGGCAGCTCGATGCCGATCACCGATCGGCCCGGGATGGTGGCGACGCGCGCCGAGAGCGCCGACATATTGCGAGCGATGTCGTCGGCGAGCTGGATGACGCGGCTCGCCTTGATCCCGCTCGCGGGCTCCAGCTCGTACATGGTGACGACCGGTCCGGGGCGGACCTCGACGATCTCGCCCTTCACCGAGAAATCGTCGAGCACGCTCTCCAGCAGCCGGGCGTTGCGCTCCAGCGCCGCCTTGTCGAACACGATATTGACCGCCGGCGGCGCCGGATTGAGCAGGTCGACCGAGGGCAGCGTGTAGCTGTCGCCGAGCGCGAGCGAGGGCTGGCGCTCGCGCAACGGACGGCGCGGGGCGCCTCTTTCGGGTTCGGCGATCAGCGGCGCGCGGGGCGCGGCGGCGGGCTCGACCGGCGCACGGGGCGACCGGCGGGCGACGGCCGGGGCCGCCTCCTCCCTTTCACCGCGCCGCAGTCGCCGGGCCGCCAGCCAGGCGCGCTCTTCGCCGGTGAGACCGAGGCCGTAGAGCCAGGCAGTGAAGCCGCCGGCCGCGAACAGCACGACCAGGGCGATGCGGAATGGCTCGACGATGCCGGATTCGCCCAGCTGCGCCAGCCCCATCTCGATCGCCGAAGCAAGGCCGAGGCCGAGCGCCCCACCCCAGCCGGCCGGCAGCCCGCTGACCGCGCCGCCGACCATCAGCCCGGCGGCAAGGCCGACCAGCAGCGCGCCGAACAGAGTGAGGAAGAGCGAGCGGCCCCAGCGGCCGGCCGGCCCGCCGCGCAGCATCCTCAGGCCAAGCGCGAAGGGCAGCGGCAGCATCAACGCGACCGGCAGGCCGAACAGGCTGAGCAGAAGATCCGCCGTCCAGGCGCCCGGCACGCCCATCCAGTTGCCGACCGGTCCGGCGGCGGCGGTGTTGGGCGACGGGTCGCTCGGCTGGTAGCTGACCAGCGCCACCAGCGCGGCGAGCGCGACGATGATCAGCGCCAGGCCGCCGAGGAAGCTGCCCGAGCGGCGCGCGGCGGCGCGGCCGCCCTCACGCAGCCGGTCGAGCCGTCCGCCGCTCTCGTTGCGGGCTCTGGTCGCCATGTTCGTGCCCCAAATGTTCCCCTGACGCCCTAATGCGCCCGCGCGGACTCCCGGGTCAAGCGCTTGGCGGCGAACCGCAGCGGGGATAGGGGAGAGGGCATGCGGCGGACGGACGTGATCATACTCGGCGGCGGCCTGGTCGGCCTGACTCTTGCCATCGCGCTCGACCGGCATGGCGTTTCCACCGTCGTGATCGATCCCGGCGATCCCGCCAAGCAGGTCGCGCCCAGCTATGACGGCCGGGCGACGGCGGTGTCGAGCTCGTCCTGGCGGATGCTGGAGGCGATCGGCGTCGCCGAGCGGCTGGCGGGCGAGACGCGGGCGATCGGCGCGATCCGGGTCAGCGACGGGCTGAAGCCGGGCGGCATAGTGTTTGAGCCCAGGGACGCCGACCCGCTCGGCATCATGGTCGAGAACCGGCTGCTGCGCGCCGCATTGCGCGAAACCGCGCTGGCCGCCGGGCGGCTGACTTTGCTGATGCCGGCCATGCCGGTGCAAGTGGAGCGCGACGCTGCGCGCGCGCGGGTGACGCTGGCCGATGGCGAGATCGTCGCGGCGCCCCTTGTGGTCGGCTCGGAGGGGCGCAATTCCCCGTCGCGCGAACAGGCCGGCATTGCGCTGGCGCAATGGCGCTACGATCATGCCGCGATCGTCGCCACGGTCGCCCACGAGCGCGACCATGAGAGCGTCGCCTGCGAAATCTTCTATCCCGACGGGCCGTTCGCGATCCTGCCGATGCCGGACGCTGAGGCTGGCGAGCACCGCTCGGCGATCGTCTGGTCGGTGTCGGCGCGCGACGGACCCGCGGTGAAGGCGCTGCCGGACCGGGCGCTGGCGCACGAGATCGAGAAACGGATGGGCGGCTTTCTCGGGCAGGTGACGCTGGCGGGCCCGCGCTTTTCCTATCCGCTCGGCTTCCATCATTCGGCGCGGATTACGGCGGAGCGTTTCGCGCTCGCCGGCGACGCCGCGCACGGCATCCATCCGATCGCCGGCCAGGGGCTCAACCTCGGCTTTCGCGACGCGGCGGCGCTGGTCGAGGTGCTGGTCGAGGGCGCGCGACTCGGCCTGGACCTCGGCGACGCCCAGCTCATGGCGCGCTACGAGCGCTGGCGCAGCCTCGACACCTTGATGGTCGCAATGGCGACCGACAGCCTGACCCGGCTCTACGGTATGCCGGGCCGCGCCGCCTCGGCGGTGCGCCGGCTCGGCATGGCGGCGGAGAACCGGATCGGGCCGCTGAAGGACAGGCTGATGGCGGAGGCGCGGGGCGAATCCGGCGATCTGCCGCTGCTGCTGCGTGGCCTGCCGATCTGACCTGCGCTTCGGTCTGGCTCCACGCGCCGTTCGTCCGACCTACTCTTCGAAGTGGCCCGTGGCGTCACGATCGCGGTCGTATCGTCTCGTGAGCGGAAACGGGGGCAGCCAGGACTCGCGACGGACGATCCAGCTTTCATAGCTTGGCATCAGCTGGTCCGGGGCATCCAGGGATCCCAGATTCACTTCAATTTCGTCCGCGCTGCGTGCAAAAACGGAGGAGCCGCAGCGGGGACAGAAAAAACGCCCGGCATAGTCGCATGTTTCGCCCTCGATCGTCACCGCATCCCGAGGGAATATCGCGGAAGCGTGAAAAAGGGCGCCGTGATGCTTGCGGCAGTCGAGACAGTGACAAAGGCCGACCCGGTATGGGAGCCCCGACGCTACGATCCGGACGTTGCCGCACAGGCAACCGCCGGTGAACCGGTCCATGCTGCGTCCTCTCTGGTATCTTCACCGACCTCGCGCTCGATCTTCTCCCCGGCGCCGCTGTGGCGCACCATCAGGAAGGTGCCGGACCAATCGCCGGGGATCGTCCAGCGGCCCTGAATCTCGTCGCCGCCGGGCTGGACGATGCCTTCATAATGCGGGGTCGGCCGGTCGAGATCGTCGTAGAGCTTGACGAAACGAACATTGACGCCGTCCCGGCTGCCGTCGATCACCGCATGCTGAGTGCCGTCGCCCGGCTCGAAAAACTCGCGCGGCTGGACGATGACGCCGCTGATCAGCCCACCGGCGTCGTGGATGGTGGCCTCGAAGGTATTGGGCGGGAACTGGGCCGGATAATGATACATGCCGGTCCACCTGCCGCTGAGATCGGTCTCGCCGCCGCTCATTGCCCAAAGCTCACTGCAATGTTTCCGGCCCGTCCGCGCCGCCGGGCGCCATGCGCTGGAACTGCATGAACTGAACGAGCAGGTCGGCCCGGACAGGAAGATCGGCCGCCTCCAGCAGCGCCTGTTTCGAGCTCACGTCGAGCGGCGCGATCTGGGCGATGCCGTTCACCAGCATCTCGTCGTCGAGCTTGCCGACCGATTCCCAATTGACCGCGTAGCCGAGCGAATCGGCATAGGCACGGGCCTCGCGCTCGATCTCGGCGCGCTGGACGATACCGAGCACGTCCTCGCCGCCTTCGAAGCCGGAGCGATCGGCGTCCACCTGGCGGTAGGGCGTCTCGACCCGCGCCTCGCGCGCGATCCGGAAGCGGCTGAGGCCCTCGAGGACGATATTGTAGCGGCCGTCCTCCAGCTCCTCGCAGGCGTCGATCCGGCCGATGCAGCCGATGTCGAACAAGGCCGGCGTGGTGTCGTCATCCGGGCCCGGCCGGGGCTGGATCATCGCGATCAATTTGTCGCTGGCCAGCGCGTCGCGTACCATCGCCCGGTAGCGCGGCTCAAAGATATGCAGCGGCAGCTGGCTGCCGGGAAAGAGCAAGGCCCCGGCGAGCGGGAAGATCGGCACGCGAAGAAGCGCGCCGTCCACTAGGGCCTGCCCTTGGGGCTGGAGATGGTCGGGATCGTCCGGAGAAGCCGGCTTCCCCGGACGACCGCAAAGCGGCGGGCTGTCCTTTGCCGCCCGGACGTCGTTGTTCGTCGGTTACGATGAACGTTCATCGCTCCCTCCTCTCGCCTAGCCGGACAACAAATGCCAGCCCGTCACGACCGTCTCCAGCCCCAAGGGCAGGTTCTTAGCCGAACAGGATCGCGGAAAGCCGCCGCCGCTGCGCCGCCGCCCATGGGTCTTCAAGGCCCGTCGCTTCGAGCAACTGGAGCAATCGCTGGCGCGCCGCGCTCTCATTCCACTCCCGGTCGCGGGCGATACTTTCCAGCAGCTGATCGGCGGCGCCGTCGCGATCGCCGCGCGCCATCAATGCGCCGGCAAGATCATAACGCGCCTGATGGTCGTCGGGATCGGCGGCGATCCTGGCCCGCAGTTCGGCATCGTCGCCGGCCGGCGCGATCTCGGCCACCGCCAGCGCCGAGCGGGCACGGGCGACCGCCGGGTCCTTCGCGGCGGCTTCGGGCAGCGCGTCCAGCGTCGCGCGCGCCTCGCCCGCCTGGCCGGCGGCGATCAGCGCGCGCACAAGGCCGGCGACGGCTTCGGGATTCTCGGGCGCCATGTCGATGATCTGCTTGAAGATGTTCGCCGCCCGCTCGGCATCGCCCTCGCCCAGCACCTGCTCGCCCATCGCGATCAGCGGCTCGATCTCGGCTTCCAGTTGCTGCGCCTCGCCCTGCACCGGGAGCTGCGCGAGCAGCTGGTCGATCGCGCCCTTGAGCTGGCTCTCGCTGCGCCCTGTGCTCAGGTCGGCGACCGGCTGGCCCTGGAACATCGCATAGACGGTCGGGATCGATTGGACGCGAAGCTGGGCGGCAAGGAACTTGTCCTTGTCGGCGTCGATCCTGACCAGCCGGACGCCCTTGTCGGCATAGTCCGCCGCGACCTTCTCCAGGACAGGCCCGAGCTGCGTGGAGAGGCTGCTCCGCGCCGACCAGAAATCGAGGATGACGAGGTTGGTCATGCTCGGCTCGACGACGTCGCGCCGAAAGGCCTCGGTCGCCGCGCGCTCCGTCTCGCTCATGCCCAGCGTCGCCATGTCTTCAAATCTCCTTGTCCCGCGCCCTATGTGGGATGCGGGGGTGCTCTGCCAAGCCTTGGGGCTTGCCGGGTTGAAAGGCCCATGCTAGCAGCCCGCGCCTTACCCGGACCGGCCCCGCCGGTCACGCCGAGAGCGGGCGTAGCTCAGGGGTAGAGCACAACCTTGCCAAGGTTGGGGTCGAGGGTTCGAATCCCTTCGCCCGCTCCAGCGCGACACGCGCAGATCCAGCGAAAGCAAGCAGCCCTGTGGTGCGCCCGGCAGACGCGGTCGATCAGCGCGCTTGATTGCCGACCGGCGCGGCGGCCGGTGCCGGCTGGGCCTGAGCGGGCGGCGCAGCCTGTGCCTGAGCCGGTGCCAGCCGCGGCTCCACCAGCGCCGCCGTCTCTATCGCATCGAGCGCGCGCCGCGCGGTCACATAGCGTCGCGCGCGCATGATCCAGTCGCGGCCATGCTCGCGGCCCGGCATGCGCAGCACCTCGGCGAGCGCGACCTCGGCCTGGCCGGCTTCGAGCCGGCTGGTGGCGCGACGCAGCCGCTCGGCCGGCTCCGGCGAGGGCGTATTCTCGCGCCGCACGGTGATCAGGCTGCCGAGCTCGACCATGAAGGCGTCCCACCAGCCCTGCTCGGGGCCGGCGCCGATCAGCGCCGGGCCGATCTCCTGCAGCCCGACCTGCAATTCCTGCAGCGTCACCGGCTCGCGCGCCGCGGCGATGATCATCCCCACCGCCTGCGGCTGGCTCTCGCCGAAACGCTGACGGAGCAATGCCTCCAGGAAGCCCAATGAGACGCCGCGATCAATCGCGCGGCGCGCGGCGAAGGCGACGAGCAGCCCCTCCGCCCGATCGGCGTCGCCGCTCGCCGTCCGCGCCTCGCTGCCGACCTGGCCGAGCCTTTGCTCCAGCGCCGCCACGCGGCGCGCGATCTCGGGGTCGATGACGATCGGCGTCTGGCCCGACGGCGCGACGGCCGGCGCGGCCCGCTGTGGCGTGGGCGCGGTCGTCTCGGGCTGCGGCGCGGCCATGACGACCGACGGCGGCTCGGGCGCGATGCCGAGCACGCGCGCCCCGGCTTCCCAGCGGGAAAGCAGCCAGCCCATCGCGCCCAACCCGAGCAGGAAGCAGAGCAGAGGCACGCCGAGCCAGACCAGCCAGCGGCGGCGCGGCGGCTCCTCGGCGGCGGGCGGAACGGGATCGTAGACGGCGGGCATCAGTCTTCCTGCGCCACTGTCTGGCACAGCTTGGCGGCAAGGGCCAGCAAGGCATGGTCGCGGGGCTCGGCCGCGACCGCCACCTGCCGCCAGCCGCTCCCGGCCGCGCGCGCGGTCCGCGGGCTGATCGCGGCCACTGCGATGCGGGACCGATCGCCCACGAGCGCGCCGAACAGGCGCGCGGCGCGGGCGGAATGGAGCAGCGCCACCGCGTCTCCCGCCAAAGCGGCTTCCGCGTGCGGCGGGAGCGCTTCGACAGCCTGGGCTTCATAAACGGGAATACGGACGATCCGCATCTCGGCCGGTTCCAGCGTGACATGATCCGCGCCGCAAGGGTGAAGCGCGCGCGCGATCCCCCCAGCCTCCATCGTCATCAGCAGGGCGACGCCATCCTCGGGGCCGATCCGCACATCGGTGAAACCGGCGTCGCTGGCTGCCGCCGCGGTCGCCTCGCCCACCGCGTAACAAGGCAGGCCGAGAAAGGCGGAAAGACCGGCCCCGGCGCGCCGCGCCGCATTGGCGCTGGTCAGCATGATCGCGTCGAACTCGCCGGCGGCAGGCGGCTCCCAGGCAAGCGCGTGCACCGTGAATAGCGGCGCGACGATCGGGTACAGGCCCAGCGTTTGGGCGCGCGCGGCGGTTTCGTTGGCGCCCGGCTGCGGCCGAAGGATGAGGAGCGGAAGCGTCACCGGCCGAACATCGCGCGCAAGGCCGGGCTGGCCCGGACGAGCAGGTCGCTGGCGAGATCAGCCGGTGTTGCGCCATCCGCCAGACGGATCGATCCGACGCAGACCTCGCGCCCGTCCGCGCTCAGAATTTCGGCGTCGAGCCGCACCGCGCCGCTATCGATCTCGGCGCGGGCGGCTACGGCGGAATGGCAATCCCCTCCCAAAGCGGCGAGCAGGGCGCGTTCCGCGTGGACGCAGCGGCTGGTCGCCTCATCGTCGATCGCGGCGAGCAATGGCCGCAGGTCCGCGCGCGCCGCCAGCATCTCGACCCCGATCGCGCCCTGCGCCGGCGCCGAAAGCAGATCATCGAGCGGCGCGCCGTCCGCGATGCCGAGCCGGTCCAATCCCGCAGCGGCGAGCAAGATCGCCGCGATCTCGCCCCGCGCGACTTTGGCCAGCCGCGTCTGGACGTTGCCTCGGATCGGCACGATGCTGAGGTCTGGCCGCCGCGCCAGCAGCTGCGCGGCGCGGCGCGGCGAGGAGGTGCCGACCACTGCGCCGTCAGGCAGATCGGCAATCCGCCCCGCCCCGATCAGCCGGTCGCGCGGATCGGCGCGCGGCAGCATCGCGGCGATGGCGAGGTCGTCCGGCCGGATCGTCTCGACATCCTTCATCGAATGGACCGAAACATCGGTCCGCCCGTCGAGCAGGGTCTGATCGAGTTCCTTGGTCCACAAAGCCTTGCCGCCAATCTCGGCGAGCGGTCGGTCCTGCACGACATCGCCGGTGGTGGTGATCGGCACGATCTTGATCGCCGCCTCATCCCAGCCATGCGCGGCGCGGAGCGCAGCCGCGACCATCTCCGCCTGCGCCAAGGCGAGCGGCGAACCGCGGGTGCCGATGCGCAAGGGTCGGTCGGGTATCCGGGTCATGCCGCGCTTGTGCTAGACGCACAGCGGGTGGCAGGGAAGCGGTCGTGAGCCTGATCCTCGGCATCGAATCGAGCTGCGACGAGACCGCGGCGGCGCTGGTGACGTCGGACCGGCGCATCCTCGCGCACCGGCTGGCGGGGCAGGCGGCGGCGCACGCGCCTTATGGCGGCGTCGTGCCGGAGATCGCGGCGCGCGCCCATGTCGAGATTCTGCCGCGGCTGATCGAGGAATCGCTGGCCGAGGCGGGGGTGTCCCTCGGCGACGTCGACGGCATCGCCGCGACCGCGGGCCCAGGGCTGATCGGCGGCGTGATGGTGGGGCTGGTGACGGCGAAAGGGCTGGCGCTGGCGGGCGGCAAGCCGCTGGTCGCGGTCAATCATCTCGAGGGCCATGCGCTGTCGCCTATGCTCGCCGATCCGGACCTCGCTTTCCCCTATCTGCTGCTGCTCGTGTCGGGCGGCCATTGCCAGCTGCTGCTGGTCAAGGGCGTCGGCGATTACCGCCGCCTGGCGACGACGATCGACGACGCCGCCGGCGAGGCGTTCGACAAGACTGCGAAATTGCTCGGCCTCGGCCAGCCCGGCGGGCCGGCGGTCGAGGCGGCGGCGCAGGCCGGCGATTCCGGCGCGGTGCCGCTGCCTCGGCCCCTGGTCGGCTCGGGCGAGCCGCATTTTTCCTTCGCCGGTCTGAAAAGCGCGGTGCTGCGCGCCAAGGAAAGCGGCCGCCATGCCGACGCCGACATCGCCGCCTCCTTCCAGCAGGCGGTGGTGGATTGCCTGGTCGATCGCACCCGGCTCGCGCTGGCGGCGGCGGACGAGGCGAGTGCGCTCGTCGTCGCCGGCGGCGTCGCGGCGAACCAGCGCATCCGCTCGGCGCTGCAGGCGCTCGCGACCGATCATGGCCTGCTTTTCGTCGCGCCGCCGCTCTGGTTGTGCACCGACAATGCCGCGATGATCGGCTGGGCCGGCGCGCTACGTTACGAGGCCGGCCTCACCGATCCGCTCGACGCGCCGGCCCGCGCCCGTTGGCCGCTCGATCCCGAGGCCGAACGGGCGCGGGGCGCGGGGGTGAAGGCATGAGGATCGGCGTCATCGGCGGCGGCGCCTGGGGGACGGCGCTGGCCCAGGTCGCGGCGGCCGGTGGCGAAGAGGTCTTGCTCTGGGCGCGCGAGTCGGAGGTCGTCGTATCGATCAACGCGACCCGTGAAAACACCCTGTTCCTGCCCGGCCTGACTCTCTCGCCGGCGATCCGTGCCGTGGCCGATCTCGCCGATCTTGCCGATCGCGATGCCTTGCTGGTCGTGACCCCGGCCCAGCATCTGCGTGCGGTGCTCGCCGGCCTGCCGCCTTCCGACGCGGCATTGGTGCTTTGCGCCAAGGGGATAGAGGCCGGCAGCGGCCTGCTGATGCACGAGGTCGCGCACGAAGCGCGGCCGCAAGCGCCGCTCGCCGTGCTGTCCGGGCCGACGTTCGCGCATGAGGTGGCGGCCGGGCTGCCGGCGGCCGTGACCCTGGCGAGCGCCGACGCCGCGCTGGCGGAGCGACTGGCGGCGCGCCTCGCCCGGCCGCATTTCCGGCCCTACCAGTCGCTCGACGTGCCCGGCGCCGAGGTCGGCGGCGCGGTCAAGAACGTGCTCGCCATCGCCTGCGGCGTGGTCGAGGGGCGCGGGCTGGGGCTGAACGCCCGCGCCGCTTTGATCTCGCGCGGTTTCGCCGAGATGACCCGCTTCGGCCTCGCCAAGGGCGCGCAGATCGAGACGCTCGCCGGCCTCGCCGGGCTCGGCGATCTCGTCCTCACCTGCTCGTCGGAAAATTCGCGCAATTTCAGCCTCGGCAAAGGGGTCGGCGCCGGCGGGCGCGCCGCCGATCTGCTTGGGCAGCGGCGCACGGTGGCGGAGGGCGCGGCGACAGCGCCGGTGCTGGCCGAGGCGGCGGCGAGGCTCGGCGTCGACATGCCGATCGTCGATGCGGTCAATGCGCTGCTGTCGGAAAGGGTTTCGGTGGACGCGGTTGTCGAGCGCCTGCTGGCGCGGCCGCTCAGGAGCGAGGGCGTCTGATTGTCAGCCCGCAGCGACGAGCGTGAGCCCGGCAATGAGGACGACCAAGCCGGCGAGGAGCCAGATCCACCGGGGCGGCGGCCATGACATCCAGAAGATGGTGTCGCGCAATCGGCCCATATCGCTTCCCCCGGCCCGCTCAGAAATCCCAGGCGATGCCTTTGTTCTCCCAATCGCCATAGCGGGTCGGCTCGCGCCCCTTGGGCCCGCCGCTCTCGTTCGAGGCTTCGGCCGGCGCTGGCTCGGGCACCGGCGGGCTTTCCGAGAGATAGTCGGGCGCTTTCACGTGCGGCGGGCGCGATCCGGGCTTCATTCCCGGACGTTTCGGCGCAAGAGAGGCTGATGGCAAGACCGCGCACCCGATCCGCCCCGCGCATGGCCGACCCGCCCGGCGTTCCGGCGCGGCGCGCGGCGCTGCGCCTGATCGATGCGGTGCTGCGCCAGGGCCTGCCGCTCGAGGCGGCGCTGGACCGCGCTGCCGCCGATCTCAAGAAGCCCGAGGATCGCGGCCTCGCGCACGCCATCGCGGCCGAGGCGCTGCGCCGCCTTCCCGATCTCGATGCGCTGATCGATCGCGCCACAGCGAAGCGGCTGCCGGACGATGCCAAGGCGCGCACGACGCTCCGGATCGCGCTCGTCCAGGCGCTGGCGATGGGGATGCCTCCCCACGCCGCGATCGCCACCGCTTTGCCCCTGGTCGATGGCGGACCGCGCCGGCTGGTCCATGGCGTGTTCGGGACGGTGATGCGCAAGGGCTGGACGCTGCCCGATCCGCCGCACCTGCCCGAAGGCGTGGCCGCGCGCTGGCGCGACGCATGGGGCGAAGAGGTGGTCGAGGCGGCACGCTGGCTGATCGCCGCCCCGCCGCCGGTCGATCTCTCTTTCCCGGCCGCGCCGGGGGACAGTCTATTGACTGTCCCCGCCTCGAAGGGGGCACCGAATATGGTGTCCCCCCAGGGCTTAAGCCTGCTGCCTGGCCATCTCCGCCTGCCCGCAGGAACCCGCGTGCCGGACATCGAGGGCTATGCGGAGGGCGGCTGGTGGGTTCAGGACATCGCCGCCTCGCTTCCGGCGCGGATGCTCGGGCCGGGCGATGGCCGGACCGCGCTCGATCTGTGCGCCGCGCCGGGCGGCAAGGCGATGCAGCTCGCCGCCGCCGGCTGGCGGGTGACCGCGGTGGATGCGTCGGAGAGTCGTCTTGCGCGACTTTCCGCCAATCTGGCGCGGACCGGGCTGGAGGCGGAGATCGTCACGGCTGACGTCATGACGTGGACGCCGCCGGGCCCGATCGACGCGATCCTGCTCGACGCGCCCTGCTCGGCGACCGGGATCTATCGTCGCCATCCCGACGTGCTGCACCGCGTCCGCCCTGCGGCCATCGCCGCGCTGGCCGGGATGCAGCGCGCGATGCTGGCCCGCGCCGCCCGTTGGCTCCGGCCCGGCGGCGGCCTCGTCTACGCGGTCTGCTCGCTCGAGCCCGAAGAAGGCGAGCAGGTGATCGAAGCCTTCCTCGCCGCGACCCCGGGCTTCCATCTTGCCGACCAACGCCGCGTCCTGCCCGGCGAATGGCTGGATGAGGGCGGCGCGGACGGCTTCTTCACGGCACGGCTCGTCCGCGATTAGCGGGGGATAACTCCGCCCTTTTCTTGCGGGGCGACTCGCGGCGTCATAGGGTTAACCCGTGCAGCAGCCGGTCCGCATCGCGCCTTCGATCCTCTCGGCCGATTTCGCCCTTCTCGGCGAGGAGGTCCGCGCGATCGACGCCGCCGGCGCGGACTGGATCCACGTCGACGTGATGGACGGTCATTTCGTGCCGAACCTGACGATCGGCCCGGCGGTGGTGAAGGCGCTGCGCCCGCACACGGCCAAGCCGTTCGACGTCCATCTGATGGTGTCGCCGGTCGACAACTGGCTGGAGCCGTTTGCGGAGGCCGGCGCGGATACGATCACCGTCCATCCCGAGGCGGGGCCGCATCTCCACCGCACGATCCAGCGGATCAAGGCGCTCGGCAAGCGCGCCGGCGTCTCGCTCAATCCGGCGACGCCGGCCAAGGCGCTCGATTATGTGCTGGAGGAGGTCGATCTCGTGCTGGTGATGAGCGTCAATCCCGGCTTCGGCGGGCAGGGGTTCATCGATAGCCAGCTCGCCAAGATCGAGGCGATCCGCAATCGGATCGACAAGCTCGGCAAGGCGATCGACCTCGAAGTGGACGGCGGCGTGGATCGCGAGACCGCGCCCCGCGCCATCGCCGCCGGCGCCGACGCGCTGGTGGCCGGCACCGCGACCTTCCGGGGCGGGCCGGACGCCTATGCCGCGAACATCGCGGCGCTGCGCGGGCCATGAGCCGGATGGACCCGGTCGAAGTCGACGACGGCGAGACCGAGATCGCGCCGGGCCGCAGGCTGATCCGGGTCGACGACGCCGGCCAAAGCTGGTTCGGCCGGATGGGCTACCGGCTCCAGCGCTTCATGTGGCGCACGCCGATCCATCAGGTGCGGCTGCGCGGCAAGATGCCGTTGCGGCTCGTCGCGGTGCCGAAGGATCCGGTGGCGGGCGACAAGGCGCGCGGCGAGGCCTTGCTGGCCGGCCGTTTCGTCTGGCGGGACGGGGAGCGGGGGCTCGACGAGCTGGATTTCGCCGACGCCAGTCTCCCCGCCGATCTGGTCGATCACCTCCAGTCCTTTGCCTGGCTGCGCGATCTGGCCGCCGCGGCCACGCGCGAGCACGGCATGAAGACGGCCGAGGCGGTGATGCGCCGCTGGCTGGCCGTGCATGGCGAGCAGGTGTCGGAGCCGGCCTGGCGCGCCGATCTCGCCGGCCGGCGCACGCTCTTCTGGCTCGCTTACGCCCCCTATATCCTCTCGGCCCGCGATCCGGTCTATCGCTCGGCGGTGTTGCGCGCGCTTGCCCGCGGCGCGCGCCATCTGGAGCGGACGGCCGACCGCGCGCCTCTCGGCGTCGGCCGGATCGCCAGCTGGGCCGGGGTGATCGCTTCGGCTTTGGTGCTCCAAGGCGGGCCGGCGCGGCTGGCGTCGGGCGAGGCCGGCCTGGCGCGCGCGCTTCGCCTCTCGCTGCACGACGATGGCGGCCTGATCAGCCGCTCGCCGATCCAGCAGGTCGATCTTGTCGAGACTTTGGGCCAGCTGCGCGCCGTCTATTTCGCCGCCCGGCGCGACGTGCCGGGCTGGCTCGGCGAGGCGCTGGGCGCCGCCGCGGCGGCCTTGCTCGCGGCGACCCTCGGCGACGAGGCGCTGTCGAGCTGGCAGGGCGGCAACATGGCCGATCGCCGCCGCGTCGCCGCCGCGCTGGACGCGGCCGGCGGCGAGGTGAGGCCGCTCCGGCGCGCGCGGGGCTGGGGCTATCAGCATCTGCAAGCGCGCACGACTGTCCTCGTCTTCGATGCCGCTCCACCGCCGCCCAAGCGCGCGCTCGCCGGCGGCGCGGCCTCGACCCTGGCGTTCGAACTCAGCGACGGCCCGCACCGGCTGATCGTCAATTGCGGCGGAGAAGGGACGGCGCGCGGCGCGTTGCCCATGGAACTCGCTTTCGCGCTCAGGACCACCGCCGCATGCTCGACGCTGACGCTGGGCGACAAGAACTCGACCGCGATCCACGAGGATGGCTCACTGGGCAAGGGCGTGGGCGAGGTCGAGGCGTCGCGCGACGACACCGGCGGCGCGCCGCGCGCCGAGGCGTGTCATGACGGCTATGCGCGGCGCTTCGGCCTGGTCCACGAGCGGCGGCTTGCCCTCAGCGCCGACGGCCGCCAGCTTTCCGGCGAGGACCGGCTGTTTCCCGCGGCGCGGCGGCGGCGGAAGTTGGACGTCATTCCGGTCGCGGTGCGCTTCCATCTCCACCCGGCGGTCGAGGCGATCACCACCGCCGACGGCCAGGGGGCGTTGCTTCGCCTGGCTGGCGGCGGGGTCTGGCAGTTCCGCTGCCGCGGCGGCCGGCTGGAGATCGAGGACAGCGTCTGGATCGACGGCGCGGCCCGCCCGCACGCCACCCTGATGCTGGCGATCGCGAGCGAAGCGCCGGCCGACGGCATGACCATCTCCTGGGAGCTGGCGCGGGCGCGCTGATCAGTTCGGGCGTCGGATCAGGTTGGTCTGGCCCGGCGGAACATGATCGATGACGATGATCCGTACCGGCTCCGCGCCCACGACCTGAGCCTCATGCCATTGGCCGATCGCTTCGATCACCGCCTCGCCAGGCCCGAACTCGCGGACCAGTCCCGCCTCCTCGTAGCGGACCCGAAGCCGGCCGCTCTCGACGATCGCATAGCGCGGCCAGGGATGGCGGTGCATCGGCAATGCGCCGCCGGCCGGAATTTCGGTGCGCGAAATCACGACCTCGAGCGCGGGCGCCGGCATGGCGATCGGCTGACCGGTGATTGTCGAGGAGGCGCGATTGAGAATGGTGGTTTGCGGTGGCGAAGCCTCCTGGCCGGCGGCCGAGACCGCGACCGGCAGCGCCATCAGCAAATATGTGGCGCCTAGCATCTTGCTCATCGTCCTCTCCCTCGACATGGCTCGTCGCTGCTTTGAAGGGACGAGAAGTGACCGAGGTCAAGATCAGGCGCGCTTTGCTGTCGGTGTCGGACAAGACCGGGCTGGTCGAGTTGGGCCAGGCGCTTGCGCGCCATGGCGTCGAGCTGGTTTCTACCGGCGGCACCGCCAAGGCGCTGCGCGAGGCCGGTCTCGATGTGCGCGACGTCTCCGATCTCACCGGCTTTCCGGAGATGATGGACGGGCGGGTGAAGACGCTTCACCCAAAGGTCCATGGCGGCCTGCTTGGCGTACGCGACGATCCGGCCCATGCGGCGGCGATGGCCGAGCATGGCATCGGCGCGATCGATCTGGTGGTCGTGAACCTCTATCCCTTCGTCCAGACCGTGGCGCGCGGCGCGGATCGCGACGCGATCATCGAGAATATCGATATCGGCGGACCGTCGATGGTCCGCTCGGCGGCGAAAAACCACGCCTTCGTCACCATCGTCACCGATCCGGCCGACTATGGCGATCTGATCGCGGCGCTGGATGCGAATGACGGCATGACGTCACTCGATCTTCGCAAACGACTGGCAGCGAAGGCTTTTTCGGCGACCGCGACTTATGATGCGATGATCGCGAGCTGGTTCGGCTTCGCCGACCAGCGCCAGCTTTTCCCGGAAACGCTGCCGCTGATCCTGAAGCGGGGCGCCGAGTTGCGCTATGGCGAGAACCCGCACCAGCAGGCGGCCTTTTACGCCCATGTCGGTCCCGCCGCACCCGGCATCGGACAGGCCGCCCAGGTCCAGGGCAAGGCGCTCAGCTACAACAATTACAATGACGCCGATGCGGCGCTGGAGCTGGTTGCCGAGTTCCGCGACGCGCCCCCGACCTGCGTCATCGTCAAGCACGCCAATCCGTGCGGCGTCGCGACCGCCGCGACGCTGGCCGAGGCCTATCGGGCCGCGTTCGAATGCGACCCCGTCTCCGCTTTCGGCGGTATTATCGCGCTGAATCGGCCGCTCGACGGCCAGACCGCTGAAGCGATCGCCGCCATCTTCACCGAAGTCGTCGTCGCACCCGATGCCAACGAGGCGGCGCGCGCCGTCTTCGCGGCGAAGAAGAATCTGCGCCTGCTGCTCACCGGTGCGCTGCCTGATCCGGAGCGGGGCGGGCTGGCCATCAGGTCGATCACCGGCGGCTGGCTGGTCCAGTCGCGCGACAATGGCCGGATCGATCCGGCGGCGCTGCGCGTGGTGACGAAGCGCGCGCCGACCGCGCAGGAACGCGCCGATTGCCTGTTCGCCTGGACAGTCGCCAAGCATGTGAAGTCGAACGCGATCGTCTATGCGAAGCATGGCGCCACCGCCGGGATCGGCGCCGGGCAGATGAACCGGCTCGAATCCGCCCGTATCGCCGCCTGGAAGGCGAAGGAAGCGGCGGAGAAAGCGGGCTGGAGCGCCCCGCGCACGATCGGCTCCGCGGTTGCCTCGGACGCCTTCTTCCCCTTCGCCGACGGGCTGCTGGCCGCTGCGGAGGCGGGCGCGACGGCGGCGATTCAGCCGGGCGGCTCGATCCGCGACGAAGAGGTGATCGCCGCCGCCGACGCAGCGGAGCTCGCGATGCTCTTCACCGGCATGCGCCACTTCCGCCACTGACCCTGAGGCAAAAGAAAGGGCGATTATATACTTTGCAAACACGGACAGGTTTTGCTATGAGAATCGGGCAAGGAGCAAGCCCGAATGTCCGTTCTTTCCCGCCCTGAATTTCACGACGAAGCCAAGGCTTTCGAGCACCTAGAGCGCATCATCTGGGCGGACGGTCGAGCCTGCCCGCATTGCGGCGGCGTGGACCGGATCACGAAGGTGACGGCCAATCCTGAGAAGCGCATCCGGCTCGGCCTGTGGCGCTGCGGCGACTGCAAAAAGCAGTTCACGGTCAAGGTCGGGACCGTTTTCGAGCACGCCCGCCTCCCGCTGAACAAGGCCCTTCAGGCGGTCTATTTGATGACCAGTTCCAAGAAGGGCATTTCGGCCCATCAGCTTCATCGCATCCTAGAGGTCACTTACAAAACCGCTTGGTTCCTCGCCCATCGCATCCGCGAAGCCATGCGCTCGGGCGACCTTGCCCCGTTTGGCGGCGCTGGCGGGATCGTCGAGGTCGACGAGACTTTCATCGGCCAGAAGAAGGGCGCTGAGAAGAAGCGCGCCTTCCACCATAAGATGAAGGTGCTGGCGCTGGTTGACCGCTCGACCGGGCGGAGCCGGGCGATGGTGGTGGACAACGTTTCCGCCGCTCACATCGTGCCGATCGTCCGCGACAACATCGCTGCTGAGGCGCACGTCATTACCGACGAAGCCAACCAGTATCGGCACCTTCAGAACGATTTCGCCGCCCATGATTTCGTCTCGCATGGCCGGGGCGAATATGGCCGGGGCGAGGTCCACACCAACACCATCGAAGGCTATTCTCGATCTTCAAGCGGGGCATGAAGGGCGTCTATCAGCACTGCGGCGAGAAGCATCTTCACCGTTATCTGGCCGAGTTCGATTTCCGATATTCTAACCGTGCCGCCAACGGGATCGACGATCACGAGCGTTCCGTTGAGGCCATGCGCGGGATCGTCGGCAAGCGTCTCACCTATAGCAGCACTAGTCGGGGAGCCGCTTAAGCCGGAGGCGGTCGGGCGCAGTCGGAAGGGCTATCAGCGCTGGCACACCAAGTCGCACCGGCAGCCCGAGCCTAGACGTGGACGCCAGTTGAAGCTGCCGCTATGATCGACACCGACTAGCAGTCCGTCGCACCAGCGATTGAAGCCGTCGATCCCGATAGGGCTCGGCGGCTTCTCGCTGTCGGTGGACCTACCGGGAATCGAACCCGGAGCGTCTGGACTAGCAGTTCCGCCGCCGCACCAAGCTAGGCCCGCAGACGGGGCGTAGCTGGGCGAAAATTCGCGGGCTAAATCGCGGCGTTATTCGCGGATCATTTTCCGCGAATTGGCGGTTTTCCGCGCTTTCCGGGGCCTCGTAATTCGCGGAACTTTGCGAGGAACACGTCGCGCCCGATGCCATTGTCCGGATAACAGGCGCGGATCGCAGCAAGCGCCTTCATCTCGGTTGCGCCATCTGCCCACGTTTCTAGGTAGAGGCGAGCGAACCGCTCCATTTCGGCGGCCGCAAGGGGCTTGCCCCGTTCTATCTCCTCATCACTATCTTCTACCGGCTCGGCTTGCAGATAGCCCTCAAACTCTCGGGCGAAGCTCGTCGGCTCGATCCGCACGTCCTTGAATGTGGCGATAATCGTGGGACTCTCGTCGCGGGGCCGATCGTCCAGGGTGACAACATAGACCAGTTGAATCGGTGGCGTGTCGTCGAAGGTTATGTCGCCGGTCACCCAGAAGTCGCGGTCGCCAATATTGAAAGGCTCGGCCCAAAATCTCGGGTCAATGGGGCTTAGGCTGATGCGCTGGACCCCTCGGCGATCTCGGATGATGGCACTGCGCGCATTAGCAATGATCGAGCCATCCGCGATCCGCCCGATTATCGCGTTTCGCTTCGTCTTGAACGGCCAATCGGCCGGCAGCCGCTCTAGGGCGTCCTTCGGCTTCAGCCATTGCGCAAAGTCAGCATCCGATGGCCTGTCCGCCATTCACCCCCGCTCCGGTCGGGCTCCGGTGTGATGGCGCGCTTGTCGGATGGCCGTCCTATCCCCGCAAATGCGCGTTTGGACCAACCGGCCTCGAAATGCTAGAAGGCGGGCATGGACACGCCGACGCCCAGCCAAAGCGACAAGTTCAAGGCCGCCGCCCGCGAGCATGAGTGCGACGAAGACGAGGCGCGCTGGGATGAGCGGCTGAAAAGGATCGCGACACAAAAGCCCAAGGACGACAAACCAGAGTGACTTCCGCGTTGCAAGTCCGGCTCGCCAATCCCAACGACGCCTCCTCAATCTGGAGCATAATCGGCCCAACGATCCGCGCGGGAGAAACCTACGCTCTGGATCGAGACATGCCGGAAGATGAAGCGCTGGCCTATTGGCTGGCGCAAGATCGGGAAACCTTCGTGGCCGAAGTGGGAAAAGGGATATTCGGCACCTACTACCTGCGCCCCAATCAGGGCGGCGGGGGCAATCATATCTGTAACTGCGGGTATATGACGAGCGCCGCCGCCTCTGGCCGTGGCATTGCTCGCGCGATGTGCCTGCACTCTCTGGAGCGTGCGCGGGAGCGAGGCTTCAAGGGTATGCAGTTCAACTTCGTGGTGAGTACGAATGAACGCGCGGTCCGATTATGGGAGGCGCTCGGCTTCGGAATCGTCGGGCGTCTACCCCTCGCATTTCGTCACCCGTCACTCGGTTACGTGGATGCGCTTGTGATGTTCCAAGCTCTGTAGGTGTGTTTGCAATCTATACAATCGCCAAAGAAAGGGGCCCCGCCGTCGCCGGCGAGGCCCCTGCTTTTTCCGTTCGCTGCCGGCTCAGAAGCGGAAGCGGCCGGTAATGCCGAACGTCCGCGGCTCGGCCAAGAAGCTGGCGAACAGCTGGTTGGCGGTGCCGAAACCTCCGGGCCCCTGGAACGCCTGCACCTGGGCGCGGCTGTTGCCGCCCTGGAAAGGCGCGTTGAACGCCACCTGCTGATAGTCGGTGTCGAACAGGTTTTGCGCCCACAGCTCGACCGACCAGCGCTGGTTGGGGCCGCGGATGCCGATGCGGGCATTGACCAGCTCGTAGGCGTCCTGCTCCTTCTCGGGGAACAGGTCGGAGCCGGTGTTGTAGTTCGAGCTCAATCGCGCATCGACGTAGAATAGCGCCGAAAGGTTCGTCCCGGGGATCGGCGGCGTCCAGGCGATCGATCCGGTCACGACCGTCGAAGGCGCGTTGGACAGATTGTCGCCGGGCAGCAGGAACAAGGCCGAATCGAGCGGCGTGCCGGTGTCCCGGCCGACCAGATCGTCGCGGTAGCGCGTGTTGGCCCATGTGACGCCGCCAGTGATCTGGAGGTGCGGCGCCGGATTGATCACCGCCTCCACCTCGATGCCGGTGGTCAGCACGCCGGGCGCGACATCGTCCGCCGCGCAGGCGCCGGTCGTGTTGCTGGCGTCGGAATCGGTCGTGCCCAGATCGGCGCCACAGCCATTGATGTTCTGGACCAGGAAGACCGAGCCGTTGAACGTGTTCAGCTGGAAGTTGCTGAACCTCTGGTGGAAGGCCGCGATGTTGATGAGCCAGTTGCGGCCGGTATATTTGAAGCCGAGCTCGAAGGCGTCCACCGTCTCCGCGTCGAACTGGAGGTTGGCGGTGTTGAAGCCGGCGTTGCGGCCGCCGAACTGGCGTGGATCGCCCGGCGCGAAGATCGGCGAGCCGAGCGCCGAACGATCGAGGTTGAAGCCGCCCGCCTTATAGCCATGGCTGTAGCTGGCGTAGAGCAGGACCCGGTTGTTCGGCCGGAAGGAAAGCACGCCGGTGCCCGTCCATTCGTCCTCGTCGCGCTCGTCGACCAGGTTGAGCGCGTTCAGCGAGCTCGACGAATTTCCCTGGCAGGTCAGGTTGACGATGCCCGCGGCGAGCGGCTGAAGCGCCGCCGGAAGCGCCGCCGCGCCGCCGGTGAGGAAGGGGGAGAAGAAGGCCTGCTGCGTCGGGCAGATCGTGTTGTTGTTGTTGAAGGTGGCCGAGAAATCCTTGTTCTCGCTGGTGTAGCGGAGGCCGATCGTGAGGGCGAGCTGATCGGTGATGTTGAAGATGTTGTGGGTGAAGATCGCCCAGTTGCGGCTGTCCTGGAAATAATTGGCGTTGTTGTCGCCGACATTGTTGACCGTGCTGAGGCGATCGAGTCCGGCGAGGATGATCGGCGCCGCGGCGCCGAACGCGCCGGTCAGGGTCGCACGGCCGGCGGGACTCATGCAGCCCGGCAACGCGGGGTTGCGCAGCGCCGGGTTCGGACTGACGTTGGCGACCAGCCGGCAGGAGGCGAAGGCGCCATATTGGGTGCCGAAGCGCAGATTGTCGCGGACCTGCAGGTCTTCGCTGGCGAAATAGGCGCCGACCAGCCAGTCGAGCCGGCCGCCGAACGCCTGGCCCTGGAGCCGAAGCTCCTGGGTGAAGGTCTCGAAGCGACGGAAGGCGTTGCCGTCGTCTGCCCGGAACAGGATGTCGACATTGTTATAATCGACGTCGCCCGGTTGCTCGGAACGGTAGCGCCGATAGGCGGTGATCGAGGTCAGCCGCGCGCCGCCCAGATCCCAGTCGACCTGGGCCGACGCGCCCCAGTCGCGCGTGTCGCCTTCATAGGTGCGGCCGGGCGTAATCGAGATCAGCCGGTTGTACGGGTTGCCGACGGAAGGCAGGACCCCGCCCAGGCTGGCCAAGATGTCGACGATCCGGTTGCCGCTCGGCGAGCCGCCTTCGCCGGGCAGCCGATAGGCGAAGTCGCCGTTGACGACAGTCGGCGTCGGATCATAGGTTTCGCGCGTCTCGACATAGACCGCGCCGCAGCAGGATTCCTCGCGTCGCGAATAGTCGCCGATGATCCGGATCGAGAGATCGTCGCTCGGTTCGAACAGGAGCTGGCCGCGAACGAAAAAACGGTCGCGATTGTTGACCTGGCTCTCTGTCCCGCCGGTCGGATTGACGACGTCGTAAAAGCCGTCGCGGCGGACATAGACCGCGTCCAGCCGGGCGGCGAGCTGCTGGGTGATCGGTCCGGTAATCGCCGCCTGCCCGCGGATATAATCATAATTGCCGTAGGTCACTTCGGCCATGCCGCCGAACTCGAACCGGGGCCGCTGCGTGATGACGTGCAGCAGGCCGGCCGAGGCGTTGCGGCCGAACAAAGTGCCCTGCGGGCCGCGCAACACCTCGATGCGCTCCACTTCGCCCAGCTCGTTGAGGCCGATGCCCGAGCGCGAACGGTAGACGCCGTCGATGAATACCGCGACCGAGCTTTCGAGGCCCGGATTGTCGCCGACGGTGCCGATGCCGCGGATACGCACCGAGCCGTTCGCCTCGGTGCCGGTCGAGGAGACGAGCAGCGACGGGGCGAGCTGGTTGAGCTGCCTGATGTCGTTCGCGCCGCTGTTCTGCAGCGATTCCGAGTTCACCGCGGAGACGGCGAGCGGCACGTCCTGGAGGGGCTGGCGGCGGCCTTGGGCGGTGACGACGATCGCGTCGTCATTCTCGGCGGTCTGCGCCGGCTGCGCTCCACCCTGCGCATAAGCCGGAGTCGCCAGCGCGGTCAGGCCTGCGGACAGCAGCCAAAAGGTCTTCGACATGCACCCCTCCCAAGATATTGGTTTGTTTGCGGCGAGGCTAATCCGCTTGGGATCGTTCCGCCAGCCGAAAAACGGCAGTTTCCCGCCATGCTCGATGCCCTTATTGCAAAGGAGCAACAGGTTGGTTGCAATAGGAAACCTTAATTTCCGCCTGCCGCTACGGCAAGGCCACTTCCTCCGCGGCATGACTTGCGGTCGGATTGGCGGGCGCTAAGGCCGATCAGGACGACCAAGCGCTTCGGCGATCAGCTTGCGCGTATTGTCGATCCCGTAAAGCGCGATGAAGCTGCCCATGCGCGGCCCCTGACTGGTGCCGAGCAGGGTTTCGTAGAGCGCCTTGAACCAGTCGCGCAGATTTTCGAACGGGTGCGCCTTGCCGACCTCGTAGACTTCGGCCTGGATCGTTTCGGCGTCGCCGTCCTCGGCCAAGGCCGCGAGGCGGGCATCGAGATCGCGGAGCGCCGTCGCCTCCACCTCGCTCGGTGGCCGGTGGACGAGCGAGTCGGCGATGAAGTCGCGAAAATAAGCGAGCGCGAAGTCGAGCCTCCGGTCGAGTTCGGGATGCGTCTCGGGTGAGGCTTCGGGGCAGTAGCGGCGGACGAAGCCCCACAGCAAAGCCTTGTCGTCGGTCGAGGCGACGGCGACGAGGTTCAGAAGCAGCGCGAAGCTGATCGGCATCCGTGCGGGTGGCGGGGCACCGGCGTGAACATGGTGGACCGGGTTGCCGAGCTTCTTGTCGATCTCCTGCGCCGGGTAGGCGGCGAGGAACTGGTCATATTCGTCGACCGCCTTGGGGATGACCGAGAAGCTGAGCTGCTTTGCCTTCCTCGGGTCGCGATAAATGTAGAAAGCGAGGCTCTCCTCGGGCGCGTAGGCCAGCCATTGGTCGATGGTCACGCCATTGCCCTTGGTCTTGGAGATCTTCTCGCCATTCTCGTCGAGGAACATCTCGAAATGGAAGCCCTCGGGCGGCCGCCCGCCGAGGATCCGGGCGATCTTCGAGCTCTGCGTCACCGAATCGATCAGATCCTTGCCCGACATCTCGTAATCGACGTCGAGCGCGACCCAGCGCATCGCCCAATCGACCTTCCATTGCAGCTTGGCGCCACCGGAGAGGATCGATTGCTCGATCCGCCCGCCCTCGTCCTCGAACGCCACCAGGCCGGCCTTCGGATCGAGAACCTCGATCGGAACTTGCAGCACCGCACCGCTTGTGGGGCTGATCGGCAGCACCGGCGAATAGGTCTTGCGCCGCTCCTCGCCGAGCGTCGGCAGCATCACGCCCATGATCGCGTCATAGTGGCGCAGTACCGACTTCAGCGTCTCGTCGAACCGGCCGGCGCGATAGCATTCCGACGAAGCGATAAACTCGTAATCGAACCCGAACCGGTCGAGAAACTGGCGCAGCAGCGCATTATTGTGGTCGGCATAGCTCGCATGGCCGCAGCCGAACGGGTCCGGCACCTTGCTCAGCGGCTGATCGAGATGCGCGTGCATCATATCCTGATGCGGCACGCCCGGCGGCACCTTGCGCATCCCGTCCATGTCGTCGGAAAAGGCGATCAGCCGGCTCGGCCAGTCGACCAGCTCGGTCAGCGCGTGGCGGACCATCAGGGTGCGCGCCACCTCCTGGAAGGTGCCGAGATGCGGCACGCCCGAGGGGCCGTAGCCGGTCTCGAACACGATCCCGCTCGCCGGCGGCCCGTCCGGATGGCGCTTCAGCAGCTTGCGTGCCTCTTCATATGGCCAGGCCTTGCTGACCTTTGCGGCTTCGCTGAGGATGTCGCCGAGCGCCACTGTTGTCCTTTCGTTCCGGCCGGTCCATGCGAGGCGGATGGCGGGCTCATTGCCCTATCCGGCGCTGCACGCAACCCATGCGGGCATCTGGCTGGCCCATGGCGACGGCCGGATTGAGGCGATCGGGCGCGGCGCGGCGATCGCACGGGCGGCGGAAACGCCGCTGATCCTGCTCAACGCGCCGCTGGTCGGCAGCCGGCTCGGCTATCCGGAGCTGAACGGGCTCGATCTGCTCGAATTGTTCGCCGTCGTCCATCCGGCCCGCTTCGCCGTTCCGACGCCGAAGGGGATCGCGGACGCGCTCGACCTTCCCGTGCCGGCGGATGATGCGGCGGCTGCTTCTTTCCTGCGCGATGCGGCGGCGAAGCTGCTGGCGACGCTGGAGGGCGATTGGCCGGAGCGCGAGGGCGCCTGGGCTTCGGCGCAGGCGCTGCACCGGCTGCGCTGGTCCTGGGCGGCGGCGGTTTCGGCCCGGCTGGCTCGCCCGGAACGCGACGAGCGCTGGCTCTTCTCGCGCCTGCCGGAATGGGAGGAGGCAAACGCACGCGGCCAGCCGCGCCCGGTGCGAGTGGAAGGCGAGGCGGCCCTGGCCAGATTGGAGACGCTCGTCGGCGCGAAGGCCGAGCCGCGCGAGGGCCAGCGCGCTTTCTCCGCGGCCGCCACGCAAGTCTTCGCGCCGCGTTCCGACCGCCACCGGCCGAATCTGCTGCTCGCCGAGGCCGGCACGGGGATCGGCAAGACGCTGGCCTATCTCGCTCCCGCTTCGCTGTGGGCGGCGGAGGCGAACGGGGCGGTCTGGGTGTCGACCTACACCAAGGCGTTGCAGCGCCAGCTCGACCGCGAGGGTGCGCGTCTTTTCCCCGATCCCGAGGAGCGCAAGCGGCGGATCGTGATCCGCAAGGGGCGGGAGAATTACCTCTGCCTGCTCAACCTGGAGGACGCGTTGCAGGGCGGCTTCGCCGGCCGCGCCGCAATCCTTGCCCAGCTCGTCGCGCGCTGGGCCGCTTACACGAAGGATGGCGACATGGCGGGCGGCGATCTGCCCGGCTGGCTGACCTCGCTCTTCCGCCGGGCCGGCGCCACCGCGCTGACCGACCGCCGCGGCGAATGCGTCTATGCCGGCTGCCCGCATTACCGGAAATGCTTCATCGAACGCGCGACGCGGGCCAGCCGCGACGCCGACCTTGTCATCGCGAACCATGCGTTGATGATGGTCAATGCGGCCCGGGCGCGAGAGGAAGGCGTGGCGAGCCGGATCGTTTTCGACGAGGGCCATCATCTCTTTCAGGCGGCCGATTCGACCTTCGCCGCGGCCCTCACCGGGCAGGAGACGATCGAGCTCCGCCGCTGGATCATGGGGCCGGAGGGCAAGAGCCGCGGCCGGCGGCGCGGCCTCGCGGCGCGGCTGATGGACGTCGCCTCTTATGACGAAGCCGGCGCGGCGGCGCTGGACGCGGCGGTTGTGGCGGCGGGCGCGCTGCCTTCGGACGGCTGGCTCCAGCGTCTCGCCGAGGGCGCGCCCTTCGGACCGGCAGAAGCGCTGCTCTCAGCGGTCCGTGCGCAGGTCTATGCCCGCGCCACCGCGCAGGACGCGGGCTATGGGTTGGAAACCGAGCTCGCCGAGCCGGACGCGAGTTTGATCGAGGCCGCGGCAGGGACCGCTGAGGCGCTGGAGCGGCTGCACCGGCCATTGGTGGCGCTGGGCGGCCGGCTTGAAGCGGTGATCGAGGCGGCGCCGGACTGGCTCGACGCGCAGGCGCGGGCGCGGGTCGAGGGGGCGATCGGCGGCCTCGCCTGGCGCTGCCAGACGCTGGCCGGCTGGATCGCGCTCGCGGCCCGGATCGGTGGGCCGGCCGATCCGGATTTCGTCGATTGGCTCGCGGTCGACCGGGTCGAGGGGCGCGAATATGATGTCGGCCTCCACCGCCACTGGCTCGACCCGACCCGGCCGCTCGCCGAAACGGTGCTGAAGCCGGCCCATGGCGTGCTCGTCACCTCCGCGACCCTGCGCGATGGCGAGGATTGGGCGAGCGCCGAGGCGCGCACCGGCGCGGCGCATCTCGGCGCCCCGGTCGAGCGCTTCGCCACGCCGAGCCCGTTTGACTATCCCACGAACAGTGAAGTGCTGATCGTCACGGATATCAGGAAGGGGGATATACCGGCGCTGGCCGGTGCCTATGCCCGGCTGATCGAGGCGGCCGACGGCGGCGCGCTCGGCCTGTTCAGCGCGATCCAGCGGCTGCGCGCGGTGCAGGCGCGGATCGGCGACCGGCTCGCCCGCGCCGGCCTGCCGCTCTTCGCCCAGCATGTGGACCCGATCGACACCGGCACCTTGGTCGACATCTTCCGCGACGATCCGCGCGCCAGCCTGCTCGGCACCGATGCGCTGCGTGACGGCGTCGACGTACCCGGCGAATCGCTCCGGTTGGTGATCATGGAAGGCGTCCCCTGGCCGCGCCCGACGGTGCTCCACGCGGCCCGGCGGGCGGCGGCCGGCTCAGGCTATGACGACCGGCTGGTGCGCGGTCGGCTCGCCCAGGCCTTCGGCCGGCTGATCCGCCGGCAGGACGATCGCGGCGTCTTTGTTCTGCTCTCCGCTGCCACCCCGTCGCGCCTGCTTGGGGCCTTCCCGCCTGGCGTGCGGGTCACGCGGCTGCCGCTCGACGAAGCGATTGCGCGCGTGAGGGCGCTGCTCGCGCCGGCCGATGCGGCGGCCGATAGCGTCGAAGCATGAAGACGCTGTTCCTACTCCGTCACGCCAAGTCGGACTATCCGGCGGGCGTGCGAGACTTCGACCGTCCGCTCAACTCGCGCGGGCGAGGGGCGGCGCTGGCGATGGGGCGTGAACTTCGTCGTCTCGGCCTCGCCGCCGACCATATCCTCGCCTCGCCGGCGGCGCGGGTGGTGGAGACGCTGGCGCTGGTCGCCGAGGGCTATGGCGGCCGGATGGCGGTGAATTTCCACGAGGATCTCTATCTCGCGCCGCCGGAAACGCTCCTCGCCTTCATCCGCGAGACGGCAAATCGGTACCAGCGGCTGCTCATCGTCGGCCACAATCCGGGCTTCCAGCAACTCGCCTTGCGGCTCGGCATGGCAGGCCCGGAGCATGATGCGATCACCGCCAAATATCCGACAGGCGCGCTGACCGAGATCGAATTGCCCATCGAGCGCTGGTCGTCGCTCAAAAAGCCGGGCCGGATCGTCCTTTTCCTCCGGCCGCGCGATCTGCAGGACGGGTCCGAAGCGGACGAGGATTAGGCGTCGGCGGCGAGCGCGTCCGCCAGTGTGCGGCGGATCGTGCGCAGCTCCTCCAGCGGGAAGGCGGCGTGCTGGGCGGACGGCGTCGCCGCGACCGGCTCCGGCGCCGCTTCGCCGTTGCTCTTCCGGTTGAGCAATTGCTGGACGCCGCGGATCGTATAGCCTTCCTCGCTCAGCAGGCGGTGAATGCGGCGCGCCAGCGCGACATCGTCCGGCCGGTAATAGCGGCGGTTGCCGGCCCGCTGCAGCGGCTTCAGCTGCGGGAAACGCGTCTCCCAATAGCGCAGGATATGCTGCGGCAAGCCAAGCTCGGCGGCGAGCTCGCCGATCGTCCGGAAGGCCTGGTCGCTCTTGCCTCCGAGGCTCGCCACAGGAGCGCCCTCGCCCCTAATCGCCCTGGGCGATCCGCTCGCGCATGATCTGGCTAGCGCGGAAGGTCAGCACCCGCCGCGGCGCGATCGGCACCTCGACTCCGGTCTTGGGATTGCGGCCGATCCGCTGGCCCTTGTCGCGCAGGATGAAGCTGCCGAAGCCCGAGACCTTGACGTTCTGCCCGTTCGCCAGCGCCGCGCACATATGGTGCAGGACGCGCTCGACGATGCCGGCCGAATCGGTCCGCGACAGGCCGATTTCGCGATGGACGAGGTCGGCGAGGTCGGCGCGGGTCAATGTGCCCGCATTGGGCTTTCGGATCATCCCTGCGTCCGCCATCACAGTCCCCCTGAAGCGTCTTCCCGTTGCAATAGAGCAGCTTGAGCGGCAGCGCAACGCGGCTGTTACGCCGCCGCAATGAGGGACCGATGGTCGGTCTGGGTCCTTAATAGCGGACGACCGCCGCACCCCAGGTGAAGCCACCGCCCATCGCCTCCAGCACGAGCAGGTCGCCGGCCTTGATCCGCCCGTCGCGCACCGCCGTGTCGAGTGCCAAGGGAACGGACGCGGCGGACGTGTTGGCGTGCCGGTCGACGGTGACGATCACCTTTTCCGGCGCAAGGCCGAGCTTCTTCGCGGTGGCGTCGAGGATGCGCTTGTTGGCCTGGTGCGGGACCACCCAGTCGATCTCGCCAATCTCGAGCCCCGCCGCGGCGAGCGTCTCGCCGAGCACGTTGGCGAGGTTGACGACCGCATGGCGGAAGACCTCGCGGCCCTGCATGCGCAGCTTGCCGACCGTGCCGGTGGTCGAGACGCCGCCATCGACATAGAGGAGGTCACCCTGCCGCCCGTCGGCATGAAGCCGGGTCGCGAGGATGCCCTGATTCTCGCCTTCCACCGCCGAGAGCACGACCGCGCCGGCGCCGTCGCCAAACAGCACGCAGGTCGCCCGGTCCTCCCAGTCGAGGATGCGGCTGAACGTCTCGGAGCCGATCACCAGCGCATGATCGGCCATGCCGCCCTTCACCATATTGTCGGCGACTGACAGTGCGTAGAGAAAGCCGGTGCACACCGCCTGCACGTCGAAGGCGATGCAGTCGTTGATGCCGAGCATCGCCTGCACGCGCGTCGCGCTGGCCGGGAAGGTCTGGTCGGGCGTCGCCGTGGCGAGGACGATGAGGCCGATTTGGTCCGCCTCCAGCCCGGCCGCGGCAAGCGCTTTCTGCGAGGCCTCGGTGGCGAGCGTCGCCGTCGTCTCGCCGTCGCCGGCGATGTGGCGCGCTTCTATGCCGGTGCGCTCGACGATCCATTCGTGGGTCGTGTCGACCCGCTCCGCCAGCTCGGCATTGGTCACCCGCCGCGCCGGCAGCGCCGATCCGGTGCCGGCGATCCGCGAGCGCCTCATGCCGCCTCTCCCTCGGCGGCGCGGGCCGAGACGTTGGCCAGATCCTCGGTGATCTTGCGGGTGATGTCCTCGCGCACCATTCGCGCCGCGACGCGGATCGCGTTGGCGACGCCCTTGTCGGTCGCGCTGCCATGGCTCTTCACGACGAGGCCGTTGAGGCCGAGGAAGACCGCGCCGTTGTGGTTGTTCGGGTCGAGATGGTGGCGGAGCAATTCGGTCGCCGGGCGCGAGATCAGGAAGCCGATCTTCGAGCGCACCGAGCTGGTGAAGGCGCGCCTGAGCAGGTCGGTGACGAACCGCGCCGTCCCCTCGAGCGATTTCAGGGCGATATTGCCGGAGAAGCCGTCGGTGACGATCACATCCACGTCGCCGCGCGACAATTTGTCGCCCTCGACGAAGCCCTCGAAGCGCATGTGCAGATGGTCCGACGCGCGCAGGATCGCGGCCGCGGCCTTGAGCTCGTCCGTGCCTTTCAGCTCCTCGGTGCCGATATTGAGCAGCTGCACCCGCGGCCGCTCCAGCTCCAGCACCACCCGCGCATAGGCCGCGCCCATGACCGCGAACTGGACGAGATTGTCGGTGGCGCAGTCGGGGTTGGCGCCGAGATCGAGCATCACCACGTCATTGTCGCCCAATGTCGGCAGCAAGGCGGCGAGCGCCGGGCGGTGGATGCCCGGCATGGTGCGAAGCGCGAGCTTCGCCATCGCCATCAGCGCGCCGGTATTGCCGCCGGAGACCGCCGCCTGGGCATCGCCCTCCTTCACCGCCGCGATGGCGCGGCCCATCGAGGTCGTCTTCGCGCGGCGGATCGCCTGGCTCGGCCTGTCGTCGCCGGAGATGACGTCGGGGCAGTGCACGATCTCGCTGACGCGGGCGAGCGAGTCATGCCGATCGAGCACCGGCCTGACCGCCGCCTCGTCGCCGAACAGCAGGAAGCGAAGGTCGTCGCGCCGGGCCAAAGCCAGCGCCGCGCCGGCGAGCATCACGTCGGGGCCGGTATCGCCGCCCATCGCGTCGATGGCGATCCGCGGCGCGGTTCCCAATCCAGCTCTCCCCTGAAGATGCGGGGCTGTCTTACGCCTCGGTCTTCAGGATTTCACGCCCCTTATAATGTCCGCAGCTCTGGCAGACATTGTGCGGCAGGCGAAGCTCGCCGCAATTGGGGCATTCCTGGAACTGGGTGACCTTCAGCGCGTCGTGGCTGCGGCGCATGTTGCGTTTCGACGGCGAGGTTTTTCTCTTGGGGACGGCCATGTGCCTGTTCTCTCAAAATCTTCAGATCGACGATGCGAGCGCCGGGGCTGGGCGGCGGTATGGCCGCCGGCTGCTGGCCGTCTGCTCTCGCGCGAAGCGGCGGGCTATAGCGATTTCGGCTCCGGTTGCAAGCATCGCCCCGCCGTGCGAAGCGGCGCGGCGCGAGGGAGCAAGCCCATGATCCTGCAGATCACCCTGACCATGGCCGGCGCGGCCGCCATCCTCCACGTCTGGCTGAGCCTGCGCGTCAGCCGCTTGCGGCGCCCGCTCAAGATCGGCTTCGGCGACGGCGGCAACGAAATCCTGCTGCGCCGGATGAGGGCTCACGCCAATTTCGCCGAGAACGTGCCGATCTTCCTGATCCTGCTTGCGGTGCTCGAGCTGGCGAGCGGCGGCAACCTCATCCTCTGGACCGCCGCGATCCTGTTCATCCTGGCGCGCATCGCCCACGCCTTCGGCATGGACCGGCCGGGGGCGAATCCCCTGCGGGTCGGCGGCATCGGCGTCAGCTGGCTCGTCCTCATCGGCCTCGGCCTCCACGCCATCCTGATCGCCTATCAGGCGCCGCCGATCTCGACCGGCGTGACGCTTCCGGCGGCGCGGAGCGCGGCGGTCGCCGGCTAGAACCGCACGCCGAGCCGGGCGTAGACGAAGCGGCCGTTGAAGCCGAACGGCGAGAAGGCCGACCAGGGCGCGACATAGTTGGTCGCCGGATAGTTGCGCGCCGCGCCCGTCACCGGATCGACGCCGCGCCCGGTGGGCACGATTGTCGGATATTCGTCGAAGATGTTGTTGGAGCCGATCGCCACACTGACATGCTCGCCGAGCCGCAGCCGTGCTTCGAGGTCGGCGACCCATTTCGCCTCGAGCTGGACGTCGAGGAAGGGATCGAGGCCGGCGGCGAGGACCCGGCCATAGCGATTCGCGCGCGCAGTCAGCTCGAAACGCCCGCGTTCGAAGTCGATGCCGAAATTGATCCGGCTGCGCGGCTGGCCGTCGGTCAGGCGTATCTGCTCCTGCCGGCCGAACAGGATGAGGCCGGGAACGTTCGCGAGCGGCCCCGGCGCGGCGAGAATGCGCTGAAGATCGGTTTCGTTGTAATTGTAGCCCGCGGTGAAGGTCAGCCGTCCCAAATTGCCCGCCATCCAGCGATAGGTGGCGATCGCGTCGAAGCCGCGCGTCCTCGTATCGACGCCGTTGACGAAGAAGCGCGCTGCGTTGGTGCTGCGAAAGCCCGCATTGTTGAGGATTTGGGCGATCGTCCGGCCGGGATCGGCCCCGCTGGGATTGCCGGCGGCGTCGCGCGTTGCGGTCAGATTGTCGGTGACGACGATGCGATCGTCGATGTCGACCTGGTAGACGTCGAGCGTGACGTTGAGCCCCTGGATCATGTTGAACACGAGGCCGGCCGAATAGGAGATCGAAGTCTCCGGCTCGAGCGGGGTCGCCCCCAGCGCGATGGCGATCGGGTTGTCCACGGGGAGGGTCACCGTCTCCAGCAGCACACCGCCGACATTGTTGGTCGCCTGGGCGGCGAAGAATTGCTGCTGCAGCGAGGGCGCCCGGAAGCCGGTCGAGATTGCGCCGCGTAGCGCAAGGCCCTGGACCGGCTCGAACCGAGCCGCGATCTTGCCGTTAATGTCAGAGCCGAAGTCGTTATAATCCTCGTAGCGGCCCGCGATCTGGACGGTGAAGTTGTCCGAAACGTCGGCGTCCAGCTCGGCATAAGCGGAGATATTGTGCCGCTCGCGCCGCTGATTGACGGCTTGACCGCCGATCACGGGCGCGAAACCGGGGAAGCCCTGCGCTCCTGAGGCGCCGCCGAACGCGCCGCCGATATAGGAATTGGGCTCGCCCGACCGGACGCGGAACGTCTCCTCGCGATATTCGAGGCCGGCCGCGAGGGTTAGGTTCTCGAAAAAGGACACCGCGAGCTGTCTGGTCAGGTCAAGGTTGAACAAGGTGTGGGTGTAGCGCAGCCCACCGCTGTCGAAGCGCTGCGGCGAGGTGGGCCCGAGCGAGCGGTTGAGCGTGTTGGTGATCGTGAAGTCGAAGGCGTTGCGGGCGCGGGTCGCCGAAAGGTCGTAACGGAAGCCGCCCAGCTCGCCGCGCAAGCCCAGGGTGCCGGAGGCATCCTCAAGCTCGGTGTTGATATTGGGCAGGAAGCCGTTCGGGTAGATGGCCGGGATGTTTCGAGCGTCGTTGGCGAGCCGGTAGAAGGCGCCGCTATTGCCGTCGCGGGTGGCGTAACTGATGAAGCCGTAGAGCTCGATCGCTTCGCCCAGCGGCAGGCCCGCATTGACGAATAGCCGCATGTCGTCGGTGCGCGCGTCACCATAGCGATGGCTGAGGCGGTTGAACGTGAACTCGCGCGGATCGGTGACGCCGCCGACGAGATTATACTGGCGGCGCGGATCATAGCCGGTGCGGTTGGTCGCAGCGCGATCCTGGTAATCGGCGGCGATGGTAATGTGGCCCTCCGGGCCCAGCGGAATGCCGACCAGCCCTGCAATCGTATAGGTTTCGCCGTCCGTCACCCGCCGGTCGCGACCGGTATTGATCAAAACGAGCGTGCCGTCCGGCGCTATCACCGGCTCTCCGCCCGCTCCCGTCGCCACGCCCGTGACTTCCGGAATGCCCTCGACGCTGCTGCGATACTGGCCGGCGGTGACGGCGAAACGTGCCCCTTCACGCAGGGTGGACATCTGGAAATTGATCACGCCCGCGATCGCGTCCGAGCCGTATTGCGCGGCCGCGCCGTCGCGCAGCACCTCGACTCGGCTGATCGCGATGGCGGGGATGAGATTGAGGTCTACCGCCGCCGATCCGCGTCCGACCGAGCCGTTGATGTTGAGCAGGGCGGTCGGATGGCGCCGCCGGCCGTTGATCAGCACCAGGGTCTGATCGGGACTCAAGCCGCGCAACGTGGCGGGACGCACCGTATCCGTGCCGTCGGTGATCGACGGCTGCGGGAAGTTGAATGACGGGACCAACTGGTTGAGCAGCCGATTCGTCTCGGTATAGCCGCTCTGGCTCAGCGCGTCGGACGTGATGACATCGATCGGCACCGGGCTGTCGGCAACTGTCCGATCGGTGCGGCGCGTGCCGGTGACGATGATCGCTTGGTCGTCGGCCGCGGCCGTTTCGGCAGGCGGCTGAGCGAGCGCCGGGGAGCCGACCGAAAGGCCAAGCAGAGAAAGCGTCGAAAGCAGCTGCGCGCGAGATAGGTTCATCGTTCAACCCCCATGTTCCTGACTGCGGAATCCGCTTCGCCCAGCTTCGCGCGTTTGCCGCGAGGGCAAAAGCGAATTCCGGTGCGGCGAACGCGGTTCTCGCGGACGAGTGGTCGCCACGCCACACTTCGCTTCAGCCGGCGAGCACCCGGTCGGCGACGAACGGGTTTGTCCGCCGCTCCTGGCCGAAAGTGCTCATCGGGCCGTGGCCGGGGACGAAGGCAGTGTCGTCGCCCAAAGGCCAGAGCCGCTGGGTGATCGCGTCGAGCAGATCCTGGTGATTGCCCATCGGGAAGTCGGTGCGGCCGATCGAGCCCTGGAACAGCACGTCGCCGACGATCGCCAGCCTGGATGCCGGATGGTGGAAGACCACATGGCCCGGCGTGTGGCCGGGACAGTGATAGACGTCGAGGGTAAGCGCGCCGACCGTGACCTGATCGCCGTTGACCAGCCAGCGGTCGCTTTCAAACGTCTTGCCGCGAATGCCGTAGGCGCGCCCGTCATCCTCCAGCCGGCTGATCCAGAAGCGGTCCGCCTCGTGCGGCCCCTCGATCTTCACGCCGAGCTCGTCGGCGAGGATCTTGGCCGATCCGCAATGGTCGATATGGCCATGGGTGAGGAGCAGCTTTTCGATCGTCACCTCATGCTTGGCCGCGGCGGCCTTCAGCCGGTCGAGATCGCCGCCCGGATCGGTGAAGGCGCCGCGCATCGTCCGCGTGCACCAGATCAGGCAGCAATTCTGCTGCAGCGGCGTCACCGGCAGGATCGCGGCTTTGAGCGGGGGCGTCGTCATCGCCGCCAGATGGCGTGATGGACGGGAGGATACAAGCGCGCGCCGCGCCTCTGGGCCGCCGGGACCGTCATTGCGAGCGCAGCGAAGCAATCCAGCTGGGCGGCAGAGGAAACTGGATTGCTTCGTCGCTTCGCTCCTCGCAATGACGATGATGAAATGATGCCGAGAACGACCCCGCCGCTCCTCGCCTGCCTCTTTGCTGCGGCATTGTCGTCCTGCACCTTCCAGGGTGGCGGCATCGCGCCGTTCAATCCCGCGCCGGTCGCGCCGGCCGAGCCCGATCTGGACGTCCCCTATGTGCCGACGCCGCGGCCGGTGGTGGAGGCGATGCTCGATCTCGCTGAGCTCGGCCCAAGCGACACTCTGATCGATCTCGGCTCGGGCGACGGGCGGATCGTCGTCGCGGCGGCGCGGCGCGGCGCCCGGGCGCTCGGCGTCGACATCGATCCGGTGCGCGTGTCGGAAGGCTATGCCGCCGCCCAGCTCGCCGGTGTCCAGACGCGGGCCACGTTCCGCCGCCAGGATATTTTCGATACGCCGATCCGCGAGGCGAACGTCGTCACCGCCTATTTGCTGCCGGCAATCAACCTGCGCCTCAGGCCCCGGCTGCTGACCGAATTGCGGCCCGGCACAAGGGTCGTCACCCACGCCTTCACGATGGGCGACTGGCAGCCGGACGCCCATCGCGTCATCGGCGGGCGGAATATCTATTTGTGGATCGTCCCCGCCGTGGTCGGCGGCGACTGGACGTTGACCGACGGCGGCGCGACCATGGCCATGGCGCTCGACCAGCGCTTCCAGCAGGTGACCGGCACGCTTGCCGGGAGCGGCCGGACGATGGTGCTGCGCGACGCGACGCTGCGCGGCGCAAATTTCAGCTTCACCGTCGATATGCCGGCCGGCCCGCGCACCTATCGCGGCCTCGTCGAAGGCGATTCGATCGTCCCCGACCCAGCTGGCGGACCGGCCGGCTGGCGCGCCCGGCGCGCAAGCTGAGGCTGCGATGATCGAGCAATATGGCGCGCTCGCCTATCGCGTCGAGCCGGACGGCCAGGTTCGGGTGCTGCTCGTCACCTCGCGCGAGACCGGGCGCTGGATCGTGCCCAAGGGCAATCGCGTCGCCGGGCTGAGCCGGGCCGAATCGGCGGCGCGCGAGGCCCATGAGGAGGGCGGCGTCGAAGGCGAGGTCGCGCCGGAGCCGATCGGCACCTATCGCTACGTCAAGCAGAAGCGCGGCGGGGCCGTGACGCCGGCCAGCGTCCTCATCTATCCGATGCGGGTGGCGCGCCAGCTCGGCGACTGGCCCGAGAAGGGCCAACGCGAATGCCGCTGGTTCACCATCGCCGACGCCGCGGCGTCGGTCGCCGAGCGCAGCTTGCGGCAGCTGATCCTGTCGTTCGAGCCGCCGCCCGGCCCGGACTATTCGCCGGCGCTGGCGCGGCTTAAAGGCGTGGCGCGATTCGGGGGATTCGGGATGCTCAAGGCCTTGCGTGCCATCATGCCGAGGGAGGATCGCTTCTTCGACATGTTCCAGCGTCACGCGGACATCATCGTCCAGGGCGCCGACGCGATGGAGAAGATGCTCGCCGGCACAGTCGGGATCGCCGAATCCTGCCGCGACATCGCCCATCACGAGCATGCCGCCGACGACGTGACCCGCGACGTGCTGGTCGCCGTGCGCCGTTCCTTCATCACGCCGTTCGACCGCAGCGCGATCACCGCGCTCACCTCGGCGATGGACACCGCGCTTGACGAGATGTGGCAAACGGCCAAGGCGATCACCCTGTTCGAGGTCGACCGGTTCGAGCCCCAGATGCTGGAGATGAGCCGCCAGGCGCAGGAGGCGGCGCGGCTGGTGCGCGAGGCGATTCCCCTGCTCAGGAATGTCGGCCGCAACGGCCACCGGCTGCACGAGATCACCGAGCAGATCGTCCATCTCGAAGGCAAGGCGGACGAGCTGCACGACGAGGGCCTCAAGGCGCTCTATCAGGCGCATAAGGAGCAGCCGATGGCGTTCGTCGTCGGCCGGGAGGTGTACGCTCATATCGAGCGCGTTCTCGACCGGCTGGAGGATGTCGCCGACGAGATTCAGGGCATCGTGATCGACCACGCCTGATGGACGGGGCGCTTCCCTTCACTCTGCTGGTCGCGCTGATCGGCGTCGCGCTGGCGTTCGATTTCCTGAACGGCCTGCACGACGCGGCCAATTCGATCGCCACCGTCGTGTCGACCCGCGTCCTTTCGCCGCAGCTCGCCGTCGTCTGGGCGGCCTTCTTCAACTTCATCGCCTTCCTGTTTTTCGGCCTCCATGTCGCCGACACGATCGGCAAGGGCATCGTCACCGTCGACGTGATCACGCCGGCGGTGATCTTCGGCGCGCTGACCGGCGCCATCGTCTGGAACCTGCTGACCTGGTGGCTCGGCATCCCGTCGAGCAGCAGCCATGCCTTGGTGGGCGGCCTGGTCGGCGCGGGCATATCGGCCGGCGGCGTCGGCGCGATCGTCGCCTCGGGCGTGCTCAAGACCGCGGCGTTCATCTTCCTCGCGCCTTTGTTCGGGATGGTGCTGGCGATCCTGCTGGTGATCCTCACCTCGTGGCTGTTCAAGCCGGTCGCGCCGATCACCGCGGACCGCACTTTCCGCCGGCTGCAGCTGCTCTCGGCCGCCGCTTATTCGCTCGGCCACGGCGCCAACGACGCGCAGAAGACGATGGGGATCATCGCCGTGCTGCTGTTCAGCCAGGGCTATCTGGGCGGCAACTTCCATGTCCCCTTCTGGGTGGTGATCACTTGCCAGGCGGCGATGGGGCTGGGCACGCTGATGGGCGGCTGGCGGATCGTCCATACGATGGGCTCGAAGATCACCCGCCTGACGCCGCATCAGGGCTTTTGCGCGGAAACCGGCGGCGCCATGATGCTGTTCGGCGCGACCTGGTTCGGCATTCCGGTTTCGACCACGCACACGATCACCGGCTCGATCATGGGCGTCGGCGCCGCGCGGCGGACCTCGGCGGTGCGCTGGGGCGTCGCCGGCAATATCGTCATCGCCTGGTTCGTCACCATCCCGGCGAGCGCGGCGATCGCCGCTCTCACCTACGGCGTTACGCGACTGTTCTAGCGGTCAGCATTCCACCACGTTGACCGCGAGCCCGCCGAGGCTGGTTTCCTTGTAGCGCTCGTTCATATCGAGGCCGGTCTTGCGCATCGTCTCGATCACCTGGTCGAGGCTGACCCGGTGCGACCCGTCGCCGACCAGAGCGAGACGCGAGGCCTCGATCGCCTTCACCGCGCCGACCGCGTTGCGCTCGATGCACGGCACCTGGACCAGCCCGCCGACCGGATCGCAGGTGAGGCCGAGATTGTGCTCCATGCCGATCTCGGCGGCATTCTCGACCTGCCCCGGCGTGCCGCCCAGCGCCGCGGTCAGGCCCGCCGCCGCCATCGAGCAGGCGACGCCGACCTCGCCCTGGCAGCCGACCTCGGCGCCGGAGATCGAGGCATTCTCCTTGAACAAGGAGCCGATCGCGGCCGCGGTCAGCAGGAAGACGCGCGTCCCGTTCTGCGTCGCCCGCGGGGTGAAGCGTTGATAGTAACGCAGCACCGCCGGCACGATGCCTGCCGCGCCATTGGTCGGCGCGGTGACGACCTTGCCGCCGGCCGCATTCTCTTCGTTCACGGCCAGCGCCCAGAGGTTGACCCAGTCGATGACCGTCAGCGGGTCCTGCAGCGCCCGTTCGGCCCGCTCGGTGAGCAGCCGGTAGAGGCCGGGCGCGCGGCGTTTCACGTTAAGGCCGCCGGGGAGGATGCCTGTCTGCCCGATGCCCCGGTCGATACAGGCCGCCATCGCCGCGTCGATCGCGTCGAGCCGGATGTCGATCTCCTCGTCGGAGAGGCCGGCACGCTCGTTGGCGCGCGCGATATCGGCGATCGCCAGCTCTTCGCGCCCGGCGATCGCCAGCAGCTGCTCGCCCGAACTGAACGGAAAGGGCATATCCCAGCCGCCTTCGGGCGGCGCGTTGCGGGCGACATCGCTTTCGTCGACCACCGCGCCGCCGCCGACCGAATAATAGACCGCGCTTTCGCTCTCGCCGTCCGCCGTCGTCGCGGTGAAGCGCATGCCGTTGCTATGGTGGGGCAGCTTCTCGCGCTGGTTGAAGCGCAGGTCGCGCGCCTCGTCGAACGCGATCGCATGGCTGCCGCCCAGCTTCAGCCGGCCGGTTTCGCGGATCGCGAACACCAGCCGCTCGGCGGCGTCGGGGTCGATCCGGTCCGGCCGCTCTCCGGCGAGGCCGAGCAGGACGGCGCGGTCGGTCGCATGGCCTTTGCCGGTCAGCGCCAGCGAGCCGTAAAGATCGCATTCGACCCGCTCGACCCGCTCCAGCAGGTTCTTTTCGCGCAGCGCCTCGACAAAGCGGCAGGCGGCCGTCATCGGGCCCATCGTGTGCGAACTCGACGGGCCGACCCCGATCTTGAACAGGTCGAACGTGCTGCAGACCAAGCGGCCTCTCCTCGGCGCGCGACATGAACCCCGGAGCCTGAAGTGACAAGGCCGGACGGCCCCTTCGTTTTGCTCGACGATGCGCGGCCGGGCGGCGAGACATGGCTGCACGCCGCGCCGCGCGAGATCGTCGCGGCGCGCGAGCCGGCCGAGGTCCGCGATGGCCTCGCGCGACTGCGGGGGAAAAGCGCGGCGGGCTTCATCGCCTATGCGGCGGGCTATGCGCTGGAGCCGAAGCTCGCGCCGCTCGCCGGCGCGCTTGGCGACGATGCGCCGCCTTTGCTCTGGTTCGGCCTGTTCGACCGGATCGAGCGGATCGATCCGGCGACCTTTCTGCCGGACCCGGCGGGCGGCTGGCTGAGCCGGCCCCGGCCGCTGGTCGAGGCGGCGGATTATCGCGCCGCCGTCCGCCGAATCCTCGACCATGTCCTGGCCGGCGACGTCTATCAGGCGAACCTCACCTTCCAGGCCGAGGTCATGGCGCTCGGCGATCCGCTCGCGCTCTATGCCGGGCTACGGCGCCGCGCCCGCGCCGGGCATGGCGCGCTCGTGTTCACCGGCGATCACTGGCTGCTCAGCGGGTCGCCCGAGCTCTTTTTCACGCTCAAGGACGGCCGGGTGACGACCCGGCCCATGAAGGGCACCGCGCCGCCGGGTTCCGACCCCGCGGCGCTCAGCGGCGACGCCAAGAACCGCGCGGAAAATCTGATGATCGTCGATCTGCTGCGCAACGATCTGTCGAAGCTCGCCCGGCCAGGCAGCGTGAAGGTGCCGGCGCTGTTCGAGGTCGAGACGTATCCGACGGTGCTGCAGATGATCTCGACCGTCACCGCCGAGCTGGAGGACGGCCGCGACGCGATCGACCTTCTCGAAGCGATCTTTCCCTGCGGTTCGATCACCGGCGCGCCGAAGATCAGGGCGATGGAGATCATCGCCGGACTCGAGCCGGAGCCGCGCGGCGTCTATTGCGGCGCGATCGGCGCGCTTGAAGCGGACGGCGCGGCGCGCTTCAATGTGGCGATCCGCACCCTGACGCTGCGCGCCGGCGAAACGCAAGCGCGCATCGGGCTGGGATCGGGCATCGTCGCCGACAGCGATCCGGACGGCGAGTGGCGTGAGTGTCTGGCGAAGGGAGCGTTCGTGGCGAGCAGGCAGAGGTTCGATCTGATCGAGACGATGGCCTTCGATCCGCTCACCGGCCTCGCGCGGCTGGACCGGCATCTCGAGCGGATGAAGCGCAGCGCCGAGGCGTTCGATTTCCGCTTCGACCGGCACGAGGCGCGCAACGAGCTGCAGGCCGCGACCTTCCGCGCCGCCCCCAGCCTGGTCCGCCTGGCGCTGTCGCCGAGCGGCGCGATGGCGATCGAGATCAGGCCGCTGCCGGTCGCGCCGGAAGCGCCGGCGGTCGTGGCCCTGGCGCCGCTGCCCGTTTCGCCGCAGGACTTCCGCCTTCGTCACAAAACGAGCGACCGCGCTCACTACGATGAGGCGAGAGCCAATACCGGCGCTTTCGAGCTGCTGTTCGTCGATCCGGACGGCTTCTTGACCGAGGGCAGCTTCACCAGCCTGTTCGTGGAGCGCGACGGCAAACTGCTCACCCCGCCGCTGGCGCGCGGCTTGCTTCCCGGCGTGTTGCGCGAGGAGCTGATCGAAAGGACGCGCGCGGTCGAGGCCGATCTCCGGCCCGGCGATCTCGCCGGCGGCTTCTGGATCGGCAACAGCGCGCGCGGGCTGATTCGCGCCCGGCTGGCAAGCGCCGGTTCAGGCGTTGCCAGCTAAGGCAAGCGCATGGCGATCGACCGGCGCACCTTCCTCGGCGTTTCCGGCGCGGCCCTGTGCGCGGGCGTCGCTCTGTTCGTCGGCGGTCGCCAGGTCGAGGCGCAGCGCGACAACTTCCCGTTCCGGCTGACCGACGCCGAATGGCGCCGCCGGCTCAACCCACAGCAATATGCGGTGCTGCGCGGCCATGCGACCGAGCGGGCGGGAACGAGCCCGCTCGACCGCGAGCATCGCCGCGGCACCTTCCATTGCGCGGGCTGCAGCCATCCGCTCTTCTCCTCGGCGACGAAGTTCGACAGCGGCACCGGCTGGCCGAGTTTCTTCCGGCCGCTGCCGCGCGCCGTGGGCACGAGCACCGACCGCAGCCTGGGCATGGCGCGGACGGAGGTCCATTGCGCCCGCTGCGGCGGCCATCTCGGCCATGTCTTCCCGGACGGCCCGCCACCGACCGGCCAGCGTTACTGCATGAACGGCGTCGCGATGACCTTCCGCGCCGCTTAATCCTCCCCTCGAATTCGAGGGGAGGATCATTAGGCCGCGAGAGGAAATCTCAGCAGCTTGTCCTGCACCGGCACCAGCGCCTCGGCCGGCGCGCCGAGCGCGCGGACAATCTCCGGGTGGCGTGCGTCGAGGCCGCCGGTCAGGCTGCCGAAAGCGGGCAGGATCAATTTGCTTGTCGTCGCGACGAAGCAGCGGCGCGAGACCGATCGGCCGCGATGCGTAATGCGTAGCTTGGGGTGGAAATGGCCGGAAAGCTCGGGCCGCGTCTCGCGGGGCTCCGCTTCGTGGCGAAGCACCAGTCCATCGACGATCGCCTCATCGAGCAACGCGCCTCCGCACTGGTCGGCAAATCCCGGGTCGTGGTTGCCGACGATCCAGGTCCAGCGTGTCGTCGCGGTCAGTGCCAGCAGCATGCCGCGCGGGCGTTCGGGCAGCCGGTCGCAGCCGTGGCGGTCGTGGAAGCTGTCGCCCAGGCACCAGATTTCCTCGGCCGCGAAGGCCGCCGCCAGCGCCGCGACGTCGCTCAAAGTGGCGAGCGAATCGTAAGGCGGCAGCATCTGCCCGCTTTGGGCGAACCAGCTCGCTTTCTCGAGATGAAGATCGGCGAGCAGCAGTGCGCGCCGCGCCGGCCAGAAGAGAGCGCCTTGGGGCAAAGCCGCCAGTTCATGACCGCAGAACGAAAAGCGAACCATCGCGCCGCTATAAAAGCGCCGCGCTCCGGTTCAAGCACTCATCGGCTGGTGGAGGCGGGCGCGGGCGCCGGGGCGGCAACCGCCTCGCGACCGCCTTGCGCCGCCAGCACGACCAGACCGCCGAGCAGGAAGCCCTGGCCGATCAGCACATAGGGGTTGCGTATTGCGGCCAGCAGTCTCGACACCGGGCTTTCCTCCGGTCGAGACGCTAGGATCGACCCCGTAAACGGATCGTAAAAAGCCCGGCGCCGCGCGGGCGCCGGGCCTCCATTCAGCCGGTCGGACGGTCAGGCGGGCTGAGTCTCGTCCGCCGGCGCGGCGCCGCCGATGTCGATCCGGCGCGGCTTCATCGCCTCCGGGATCTCGCGCACCAGCTCGATCGTGAGCAGGCCGTCGCTGAGGTCGGCGCTCGTCACGCGGACGAAGTCGGCGAGCTCGAAGCGCCGCTCGAAGGCGCGGGTGGCGATGCCGACATGCAGGAAGCTGCCGTCGCGGTTGCGATTCTCCGCCTTGCGGCCGGTGATCGTCAGCATGTTCTGCTGATTGACGATGTCCAGCTCGTCGCGGCGGAAGCCGGCGACGGCGAGCGTGATGCGATAGGCGTCGTCGCTCAGCTTCTCGATGTCGAACGGCGGGTAATTGTCCTCGCCGGCGCGGCCCGTGCTTTCCAGGAAATCGAACAGCCGGTCGAAACCGACGGTCGCGCGGCGATAAGGGGTGAAATCAAGGCCTCTCATCATGTCCTCCATTGAGCAACGGTGTCAGACGGCCCCGGTCGGGCGCCGTCGCGGCGGATGGCGCTGGCCGCGGCCAAGCCAATCCCCGCATCAGGAATCTAGGCCGAGAAAAAGGGCCTTCAAGACCCTTGGATTGCCGGCAAGGCGGCCCGGATGGCGTTTGCCAAAGCCGCAATGCCGAAGGGCTTTTTGAGCAACGGCACGTCGGCGAAACCGGCGTCGAGCTGGTCGCTCTGCGCGAAGCCGGTGACGAAGATGATCGGCAATGCGGGAAACTTCCGGCGGGCGGCGCGCGCCACCTCGGCGCCATTCATGCCGGGCATCGCGAAATCGACCAGCATCAGGTCCGGCGCGCCATCGTCGAGCGCGGCGAGCGCCGCCGGACCGTCCACCGCCTCGCGCACGGCATGGCCGAGATCGGTCACCGCGCCCGCGAGGAAGGCGCGCACGTCCGGGTCGTCATCGACGATCAGGATGCGCGCCGCCGGCATGCGCGGCGTCGGTCCGCCGGGCGCGGCCCGCTCCTCGTCGGCCGCCGCCTGCCCGGCTTGCGGCAGGATGACGTGGACGGTCGTGCCTGTCGCCTCGTCGCTTTCGATCCTCAGCGTCCCTCCGGCCTGGCGGGCGATGCCATAAACCTGGGCGAGGCCCAGCCCGGTGCCCTGGCCGAACGGCTTGGTCGTGAAGAAGGGCTCGATCGCGCGCGACGCCACCTCGGGCGGCATGCCCGAGCCGGTGTCGGCGACGCTGATCCGGACATAATCGCCTTCGGGCAGATCGGGGCAGGCGGGCTCGCAGGTCAGGTCGGTCGAGATGGCGAGCACGCCGCCGTCCGGCATCGCGTCGCGGGCGTTGATCGCGAGGTTGAGGATCGCGTTCTCGAGCTGGTTCTCGTCGCACAAAGCCGGCGCGCCGGCGGCGAGCGCCATCCTGATTTCGATGCCCGCGCCGATCGAATGGCTCAGGATCTGGCCGAGATTGGCGATCACAGCGTCGACCGCGACCGGCGCCATCCTGAGCTGCTGGATGCGCGAGAAGGCGAGCAATTGGGTGGTGAGCTTGGCGCCGCGCCGGCTCGAGTCGAGCGCGCCCTCGGCCAACCGCTTCAGCCGGTCGTCGTCGAGCGCCCCGACGATCATCTCCAGCCCGCCGATCACCGGCGTCAGCAGATTGTTGAAATCGTGGGCGATGCCGCCGGTCAGCCGGCCGACCGCCTCCATCTTCTGCGCCTGGCGGAGCGCCTCTTCGGCCCGCTCGCGCTCGCCCATCTCGGCCTGCACCCGGTCGAGCGCCGCCTGGAGGTCCGCGGTGCGTGCCGCGACCGCCCGCTCCAGCCGGTCGTTGATCTCGCGCAGCGTCTCCTCGGCCTCTTTCCATTCGCTGATGTCGTAGGCGACGCCGATGAAGCCGATATGCTCGCCGCCCGGCCCCCAGCGCGGCTGCGAGATCGAGCGCAGCCAGCGCCAGCCGCCGTCGCCGCGCCGGAACCGTCCCTCCAGCACGAAGCGCTCAAGGCTCGCCTCGCCGGCGAGCGATTCGGCGAGGATGCGCGGCGCGTCCTCGGGATGAATGATGTCGCGCCAGTCGTAGGTGACGGCCTCTTCGTAGGTGATGCCGAGGAAATCGACATAAGCGCGGTTGACGAAGCTGCGGGTGCGATCGAGCCTGGTCACCCACATCGGCACCGGCGCGGAATCGGCGATCAGCCGGAAGCGCTCCTCGCTTTCGCGCAGCCGCAGGGCCGCCTGCTCGTCGCCGCTGACCGCGGTGACCACGCCGAAGATGCCGGCAATCTCGCCGTCCTCGCCACGGATCGGGTTGTAGCAGGAGGTGATCCAGGCGGTGTGCACTTCGCCGTCGCGCCGCAGCGGCCGGGGCGCCGATTCCATGAACACCGTTTCGCCGGCCATCACCCGCGCCGCATTGTCGCCGACCACGTCCCAGATGTCGGCCCAGACGTTTCTGAGCGGCTTTCCCAGCGCCGGCCGCCGGTCGCCCAGGATCTCGCCATAACTGTCATTGTGGATGACGATGAGGTCCGGGCCCCAGCCGATCAGCATCGGGATGTTCGAGTGAAGGACGATGCTGGCGGCGGTCTTCAGCGATTGCGGCCATTGCGCGCGCGGGCCGAGCGGCGTCTTCGCCCAGTCGTGGTCGCGCGCCGCCGCTCCGGTCATCCCGGCGAAGGATGGCGCGGGGTTGGTCGCGGGCGGGACGGACTCCATCGGACGTGACACTCCACGCACCTTCCCGCCCCGAAGCAAGACTAATCCGGTGCCGTCGCGGTGAAAAGCCCGGTTCAGCGCCGCGCGGCGGCCTCCTCGACCCGACGCATCACCCGCACCAGATTGCCGCCCATGACCTTGGCGATGTCGCGCTCCGACAGGCCCTCGCGGCGGAGGCGCGCGGTGATCCGCGGCAGCAGCGAAATGTCCTCCATGCCGATCGCGCCGCCGCCGCCATCCCAGTCCGCGCCGAGACCGACATGATCGACGCCCATCACCCGGATCGCGTGCATCACGCTCGCCATGAACATGTCGAAGGTGATCGAGGTGCGCGGCGTGCGCGCGTCCTGCGCGGCGACGTCGGCGAGCAGCTGGCGGCGCTCGGCCGGCGACAGGCTGCCCCAGCGTTCCTGCCGGCGGTCGAGCGCGTTGCGCGCGTCGCTATTGTCGTTCGGCCCGAGGAAAAGCGTGTTCATGAACATCACGCCGCCCGATTGAGCGAGCTGGCGCATCCGTTCGTCGTTTATGTTGCGCCGATGATCGTAGAGATCGCGCGGGCCGTGATGCGAAAGGACGATCGGCGCGCGGCTCAGCTGGATCATCTGGTCGATCGTCGCGTCCGCCGAATGGCTGCCGTCGATGATGATCCCGAGCCGGTTCATCTCCGCAACCCATTGCCGGCCGAGCGCCGAGAGCCCGTTCGAACGCGGCGCCTCGCTGGCCGAGTCGGCGAACTGGTTGTGGCCGTTGTGGACCGGGCCGGCCATCCTGAGGCCGAGGCGGTAGAAGGTGGTCAGCAGCGTCAGATCCTCGCCGAGCGGCCAGCTGTTCTCCATGCTGATGAGGGCGATCCGCCGCCCCTCGCGGTGCAGCCGCTCGATGTCGGCGGCGGTGAGCGCGAGGCTCATATGCTCCCGATTTTCGCCGATCACCCGGCGGATCGCGGCGGCGCGGACCAAAGCGGCGTCGCGGGCCAACGCGTAGCCGGCCGGGGTGAGATCGCCCTGGCGGGTGTAGATGACGAAGAAGCCGCCATCGAGCCCGCCCTCCACCATCCGCGGCAGATCGACCTGGCTGTTGTCCCATTCGTTGCGGTGGCGCTCCGAGAAATCCCAGCTGCCGTCGTCCATCCGCGCCGGCGTGTCGAGATGGGTGTCGAGGACCAGCATCCGCTCATGCATCTCGCGCACATCCGGCGTCACGTCGCTCTGCGCCGAGGCGGGAATGGCGAGCGCCAGGGCCAGAACGGGCGCGAGCAGGATACGCATGAAATGTCTCCTTGTGGGCGCGCGCATAGAGCGGAGACGGCCGGCCCCGGTCAAGCGTCGAGGCGCATCGCCTCCGCCGCGAGCGTCTCGGCCTCGATCAGCAGCAGGTCGTCGGTCGTCCCCTGCGCGACCCGCTCGCGGCCGATCATGATCAACACCGGCACCGCCATCGGAGAGACACGGTCGAGCGGGACATGCAGCATCGTGTGCTGCGCCCGGTCGAGCAGACGGGTGAGGCGGCCGACATCGGTCATCTTCTCGCGCGCGTCGGCCCAGGCGGCCTTCAGCAGCAGATGATCGGGCTCGTAGCGGCGGAGCACATCGTAGATGAGGTCGGTCGAGAAGGTGACCTGCCTGCCGGACTTGCGCTTGCCGGGATGGTGGCGATCGACCAGCCCGCCGATCACCGCCACCTCGCGAAAGGCGCGCTTCAGCAGGTGCGAGCCCTCGACCCATTCGACAAACTCCTTCTCCAGGATGTCGGCGGAGAAGAGGGGCTTCGGATCGTCGATCGGCTCCAGCCCAAAGCAGGCGAGCGCATAGTCGTTGGCGACGAAGCCGAGCGGCTTCAGCCCCGCGCTCTCCATCCGCTTGGTGATCAGCATGCCGAGCGACTGGTGCGCGTTCCAGCCCTCGAAGCTGTACGCGGCCATGTAATGGACGCCCTCATGCGGGAAGGTTTCGACCAGCAATTGGTCCGGCGCCGGGATGACCGAGCGATAATCCTGCACGCGCAACCATTCGCGCACCGGATCGGGGAAGCGCGGCCATTGCGCGCGGTCGTGGAGGAAGGCGCGGACCCGCTCGGCGAGATTGGTGCTGATCGCGATCCGCGCGCCCATATAGGTCGGGATCCGCGCCGATTTGCTGGTCGCGTGGACGATCAGGTCGATGCCAAGGATTCGTTCAACCTCCAGCACCAGGCCGGAGAAGAAAAAGGTGTCGCCGGGGCTCAAAGTCTCGGCGAAATTGTCCTCGACCGTGCCGAGCTGGCGACCATTCTTGAAGCGCACATTGTAGAGCGGCGCATCGACGATGATCCCGGCGTTCATCCGGTGCTGCTGGATGAACCTGGGATGCGAGACGCGCCAGCGTCCGTCCGGCCCCTTGGTGATCCGGCGGAAGCGGTCATAGGCCTTGAGCGCATAGCCGCCGCTCTCGATGAAGGAGAGGATTGCGCGGAAAAGCTCTTCGGAGAGGCCCGCATAAGGCGCGGATGATCGCACCTGTTCCAGCAGCTCCTCCTCGCTGAACGGCGTGGCGCAGGCGACGGCCATTATGTGCTGGGCGAGCACATCAAGCGCGCCGGGACGGAAGGCTTCGGTGTCCAGCTCGCCATCCTCGATCGCGTCGAGCGCCGCGCGCGCCTCGAGATATTCGAAGCGGTTGCCGGGAACGACGATCGCCTCGGAGGGCTCATCGAGCCGATGGTTGGCGCGGCCGATCCGCTGGGTGAGGCGCGACGAGCCCTTGGGCGCGCCCATCTGAATGACGAGATCGACATCGCCCCAATCGACGCCGAGATCGAGGCTGGCGGTGCAGACCAAAGCGCGCAATTCGCCACGCGCCATCGCCTCTTCCACCTTGCGCCGCGCTTCCAGCGCCAGCGAGCCGTGATGGATGCCGATCGGCAGATGCGCCTCGTTGATCGCCCAGAGATCCTGGAAGATCAGCTCGGCGAGGCTGCGGGTGTTGCAGAAGATGAGCGTCGTCCGGTGCCGCTCGATCTCGCGCATCACATTTGCCGCGGCCCAGCGTCCCGAATGGCCGGCCCAGGGAATCCTGTCGCCTTCGGGCAGCAGGATCGAAAGCCGGGCGTCCGCGCCCGGATCGCCGAGCACGACATCGACGCTCTCGATATCGCCATGCGGCGCGAGCCAGCCCTGATAGGCTTCGGGATCGGCGACCGTCGCGGAAAGGGCGACGCGGCGCAGGCCTGGGGCCAGCGTCTGCAGCCGGGCCATGGCGAGACTGAGCAGGTCGCCGCGCTTGCCGCTGGCGAACGCATGCACCTCGTCGATGACGATGGTCGAGAGGTGCGCGAACAGCAAGGCGCTGTCCTCGTGGGAGAGGAGCAGGCTGAGCGACTCGGGCGTCGTCAGCAGCATTTGCGGCGGCCGCACCCGCTGCCGCGCCTTGCGATCGGAGGGCGTGTCGCCCGTGCGCGTCTCGACCCTGATATCAAGGCCCATCTCCGCGATCGGCGTCAGCAGGTTGCGCTGAACGTCCACCGCGAGCGCCTTCAGCGGCGAAACGTAGAGCGTGTGCAGCCCGTCGGTCGGCCGCTCGATCAGCTCGACCAGGCTGGGGAGGAAACCCGCCATCGTCTTGCCCGCCCCGGTCGGCGCGACGAGCAGGGCGCTCCGCCCGGCCCGCGCCGCCGCCAGCATCTCGAACTGATGGCGTCTCGGCGCCCAGCCGCGGCTGGCGAACCAATCGTTCAGGACAGCCGGCAGCGCCCCCGTCATCTCCCCTCCCTTGCAAGGGAGGGGATCGAGGGGTGGGTGCGCGCGTCCGCGCGCCAATACGAACCTTCTTTGCCCAGCGACGGAACAGGCTTGCGGCGTCGAGCCGCCAGCCTGCTGACCCACCCCCAGCCCCTCCCTTGAAAGGGAGGGGAGACGGAAGACTCGGAACTGTTCGCCATCGCGGCCATATAGGCTCCCATGGCCCGTCTCGGTTCCTGGATCGAGCCTCATCCGGAAGGCATCTATGTCCGGCCCGCCGACGCCTGGATCGATCCGGCGCAGCCCAAGCCCAGGGCGCTGGTGACGCACGGCCATGCCGATCATGCGCGCGGCGGCCATGGCGAGGTCTGGGCGACGCCGGAAACGCTGGCGATCATGGATTGTCGCTACGGGCCGCAGAACGGACGGCCCATGGCCTATGGCGAATCGCTGAAGCTGCGCGATGTCACGGCCAGCTTCGTGCCCGCCGGCCACGTGCTTGGCTCCGCCCAGATCGTGCTCGAGCACCAAAGCGAGCGGATCGTCATCTCCGGCGATTACAAGCGCCGGCCGGACCCGACCTGCGCGCCGTTCCAGCCCGTGCCGTGCGACATCTTCATCACCGAGGCGACCTTCGGCCTGCCGGTCTTCCGCCATCCGGCGACCGGGGAGGAGGTCGACCGGCTCCTCCAACGTCTCCACGACAATCCCGATCGCTGCATCCTGGTCGGCGCCTATGCGCTCGGCAAGGCGCAACGGCTGATCATGGAGCTTCGCGGCCGCGGGCACCGCGATCCGATCTACATTCACGGCGCGCTGCAGCGGCTTTGCGATCTTTACGCGCAATTCGGTGTCGAACTTGGCGAACTGCGCCCCGCCACCGACGCGTCAAAGGACGAGCTGAAGGGCCGCATCGTCCTCGCGCCGCCCGGCGCGCTCAATGATCGCTGGTCGCGCCGCCTGCCCGATCCGATCACCGCCATGGCCTCGGGCTGGATGCGGGTGCGCCAGCGGGCCCGGCAGCGGCTGGTCGAGATGCCGCTGATCGTCTCCGACCATGCCGACTGGGACGAGCTGACCCGGACGATCGGCGAGGTCGCGCCGAAGGAGGTCTGGATCACCCATGGCCGTGAGGAGGCGCTGAAGCATTGGTGCATGACGCGCCAGATCAAGGCGCGGGAGCTCAATCTCGTCGGCTATGAGGACGAGGACGACTGAACGAGGGGATGATGCGACGGTGCGCATTGACGGAGGCGCCCTTGCACCGGCAAGAGGCCCTGGAAGGAAAAATGATGACGAAGCGGCTCGAAAAGCTAATTGAGAAAGCCAAAACTGTTCGCATGTCGAACGCCGACCGTGAGGCTCAGCGTCGCAGTTTCGCCTACGGTAACGCGCATATCGAAAATGAACGCGTTACCAAGAAGATGGTTGATGAGGCGGCGGATCGCATCAGAAAGGCATGACCGACGAACGACATAGCGAGGCCGAAGAACCGTCGCTGATCGAGGATGAGATTGAGCGTGCCCAGCGGGAAGCAGAGAATGCTGTCCGCCAGTTCGATGCGGTGCTCGATATGATCGACTCTGTCGAACGCGACGACCGGCCCTTCAAGCTGCGCGTTTCCGCGGTCCAGTCTCTCCATCGGCTCGCCCTAGACGGTTTGTCACGATACGCGGGCAACTGGCGGCCCAGCGCGGTCAAGATCGGCCAAAGCAAGCATGTACCGCCACGAGAGCATCTGGTCTCAGGTCTGGTTGAGGAGATGTGCGATTGGGTGAATGATGAATGGGAGCGACGGACCGCCTTGGAGCTTAGCGCCTATGTGATGTGGCGTCTCAACTGGATTCACCCCTTCGACGACGGCAATGGCCGCACCTCTCGAGCCGTCGCGTATCTCGTCCTATGTGCGAAAGTTAAATCCCGACTGCCGGGGCGGGTAACAATTCCCGAGCTAATCGCGCAGAACAAAACGCCCTATTATGCAGCGCTTGAGGCCATCGACGGCAGCTGTGACGGAAATCGATTCGATCTCACGCCGATGACCGATCTTCTGGAAAGTTACCTTGCCGACCAGCTGATGAATGCGTGGGAAGCGGCTACGTCGGCCGAAACCGATCCGTCCACCACACGCAAATTCCATTAGCCTCAATTCTGACTGGTACTTAACCAGATCGCTAAACCCAACGCCGAAAAAGATAGCAGCCCCCAGCGCACCTGCCGCTCGCGGGCCAAATCGCCGGTGCGGTCGAGGACGAGGCTGCTCGCCGGCATGATCAGCAGCAGCAAGCCGACCGACATGACCGATCCGGCGAGATAGCCGGCGCGGACGAAGGCGAGGGTCGCCAGCGCCGCCCAGGCGAGGCAGAAGATCAAGGCCTCGGCGTGCAGCTTCGGCGTCAATGGCCGGCCTGCGGGCCGCGCGCGAGGCCGGAAAGTGCGAGCTGGCCGTCGATCTGGCCGAGCAGCCGATCGAGCGCGGCCTGGTCCTTCGCCTCGGCGCGGGCGACCAGCACGTCCTGGGTGTTCGACGCGCGCAGCAGCCACCAGCCGTCCGGCGTGTTTACCCGAGCGCCGTCGGTGCGGTCGACGGTCGCGCCCGACGCCGCGAGCCGGTCCAGCACCTCGTCCACCACCGCGAATTTGCGGCTCTCGTCGACCTGAAAGCGCATCTCCGGCGTATTGACCAGGTCGGGCATCGCGGAGCGCAGCGCGGTCAATGAGCCGCCGAGCTGCGTCACGGCGCGGATCAGCCGCACCGCGGCGTAAAGCGCGTCGTCGAAACCGTAATAATCCTGGGCGAAGAAGATATGGCCGCTCATCTCGCCGGCCAGCGGGGCGCCGGTCTCCTTCATCTTCGACTTGATCAGGCTGTGGCCGGTCTTCCACATGCAGGGCTCGCCGCCGAGCTCGGCGACGCGGTCGAATAAAGCCTGGCTCGCCTTCACGTCGGCGATGATCGTCGCGCCCGGCTCGGCCTTCAGCACCGGCTCGGCGAGGATCGACAGCAGCTGGTCGCCCCAGACGACGCGGCCGGTGCCGTCCACCGCGCCGATCCGGTCGCCGTCGCCATCGAAGGCGAGGCCGAAGTCGAGGCGCTTCTCCCCCACCAGCGCCTTCAAATCGGCGAGGTTCTTCTCCTCTGTCGGGTCGGGGTGATGGTTGGGGAAGCGGCTGTCGACGTCGGTGTAGAGCGTGTGATGCTCTCCCGGCAGCCGCGCGACGAGCTTGTCGACCACCGGCCCGGCGGCGCCGTTGCCGGCGTCCCAGCCGATCCGGAACGCCGCGCCGTCGAAGCCCTTCAACAGCCGATCGACGTAACGGTCCATGATCTCGACATCCTCGGCGCCGCCGGTGCCGCTTTCCCAATCGCCGGCCGCGGCCATCCGCCCGGCCTCCTGGATGCGGGCGCCGAAAAAGGCGTCGCCGCCCAGCACCATCTTGAAGCCATTATAGTCGGCCGGATTGTGGCTGCCGGTAATCATGATTCCGCCGTCGACGCCCAGTTCGGCCGCGGCATAATAAAGCATCGGCGTCGGCCCGAGCCCGACCCGGACGACGCTCACGCCGCTCTCGTTGAGGCCGCGCACCAAGGCGGCCTCCATCATCGGCGAGCTTTCCCGCCCGTCGCGCCCGACCGCGACTTTCACGCCGCCGGCACGGCGGACGAGGGTGCCGAAGCTGCGGCCCAGCGCATAAGCGTCGGCTTCGGACAGTGTTTTGCCGACGACGCCGCGAATGTCATATTCGCGCAGCGACGTCGGATCGAAAACATGGCTCATCGTCTTTTCAGTTCGTTCAAGAGGGTGTCGCGGGCGGCGTTGACCCGCCGCGCGAGATCGGCCGAACCACCGGCGTCGGGATGGACCTTGGCGATCAGCCGGCGATGCGCCTCGCGCACCTCCTCGACACTCGCCCGGGCCGAAATCTGCAGGATGGCGCGCGCCTCGGCCGGCCGCATCGCGCTCGCCGCCACCGCGCGCCGCCGCCACCAAAGATAGAGGATGGCGACGAGGCCGAGCAGGATGGCAAGCTTGGCGATCATTCGGCCGCCTGCAGCGGGGCCATGCTTGGCGCGGCTTCGGGCAGGCCGAGGCCGGCGATCATTTCGCGCAATTCCTGCCGGGCGGCGATATGGGCGATGCCCGCCTGGCCGATCTGGGGCAGATCGAGCAAGGTGAGGCCCTTGGGGAAGAGCTCGCGATAGATCACCCGCTCGCTCAGGCCGGGAATCACCCGGAAGCCGACCCGGCGCGATAATTCATCGAGCGCCGCGCCGACCCGGCGCATATTGTGCGCCTCGACATATTGCAGCCGGTTCCGGAGCACGACCCAGTCGACGCTCCGTCCCTGCGTTTTGGCGCGCTCGGTCCGGCTGTTCCAGACCAGCTCGGCGTAGAAGCTCGGCCGGCGCACCCTGTAGGTCTCGGCATCGACCTCGCCGATCAGGTCGAGATCGACGAAGCTGTCGTTGATCGGCGTCACCAGGATGTCCGCCATCACCATCGCCGCGCGCGCCTGCGGATCGTCGCGGCCGGGCGTGTCGATCACCACCGCCTCCGCGCCATCGCCGATTCGGGCGACCGCTTCGGCGAGGCTCTCGCCTTTGGCCGGATCGAAAGTCGCATAAGCCGGCATCGGCAGGTCGATGCCGAGCCGCCGCAAGGTCGCGGCGCGATTGTCGAGATAGCGGCCCAGGGTGCGCTGGCGCGTGTCGAGGTCGATCGCTGCGACCTTGCGCCCTTCGGCGGCGAGCGCGACGGCGCAGTGCACCGCGGTCGTCGACTTGCCGGTGCCGCCCTTTTCATTGGCGAAAACGAGGAAATGCGGCCCGCTGCCGGCCATCGTCTTTAAGCCCCGAACGCTTGATCTTGCACCCGCGCGCGGCCAGAAGCCCGCGCTCTTGACGTCGCTCTATCGGAGGCCCCCCGGCGGTGCAAATCATCCGTGACATCGCTGAACTCCGGGCGGAGATCGACGCGCTGCGGGCGAAAGGCGGCGCGGTGGCGCTGGTGCCGACGATGGGCGCGCTCCATGCCGGGCATATGGCCTTGGTCGCCGAGGCGCGGGCCCGCGCCGA
>NZ_JBQTIN010000044.1:0-2775 GCF_052388015.1 Sphingosinicella sp. | reverse complement strand
ACTTCGCGATGGCGCACCTCAGGGTCAGCAACATCGCCGTGATGACCGCCGACAATGCGGCGCGGATCCGCGACAATATCGACGAGGCCGACGTGATCGACCTCCTCACCGGCGCCAAGGAAACCGGGGCGAACATCAATTTCGCCCAGAACGGCCGGATCATCCTCTCCGACCTCGAGCCGACGCCGACCGGCGGCAATCAGTGGATCCGCTGGCAGCGCTGCGACGGCGCGCTCAGCTACACCAATCCGAACACCGCCTGGCGGCCGCGAACCGCAGGCGGCACCGCGATCACGAACGGCACCGAAATCTACCAATCCGACCGGACCACCCCGAACACGGCCACCCCGAGCAGCCCGCTGGCGACGCCGACCTATGCGAGCATGGGGACCGGGATCACGATCGCGGCGCAGTCGGGCAGCGCGGTGATGGTGGTGGAGGTCGTGTACAATTATCAGCCGATCATCCCGAACAGCTTCCTGTCCGGACGCCAGATCCGCTACGAAAGCGCGTTCAACGTCCGCCAGCGGGTCGACCAGACGCTGCGCAACGCCAGCCAGGTCACCCCGCGCAGCTGCAACACCTTCGCCGCCTAGGGTTTGGACCCAAGCCTCTGGTAATCGCCCCGCCCCTGCACTAAGTGTAGTGCATGAGCAACACACCTATTGCGATCGACCTGCCGCATAGCCTCGGCGCCGCCGAGGCGCGGCGCCGGATCGAGAATGGCGTCGGCAATCTCAAGGATCATATTCCGGGCGCGGCGGAAGTCCGCTCCGCCTGGAACGGCGACCAGCTCGGCCTTCAGATCATGGCGATGGGGCAGGAGGTGAACGCCCGGCTCGATGTTCGCGAGAGCCTCGTCCATCTCGAAATGCTGCTGCCGCCGGCGCTCGCTTTCTTCGCCAAGCCGATCGAGGCGGCGCTGCGCCATGGCGGCACGGCGATGCTGGAGGACAAATCGAGGGGCAGGGCGCGCTGAGCCGGGCTTGCCTCCCGGCCATGCGCCGCTAAGCATCCGCGCCGGATCGTGCGTCGGGGAGAGCGGATGCGGCACGTCGCGATAATCGGGTCCGGCCCGGCCGGCTATTACAGCGCCGAGGCGCTGCAGAAGGCGCTGGGCGACGAGGTCAGGATCGATATCGTCGACCGGATGCCGGTGCCCTATGGCCTGATCCGCTTCGGCGTCGCACCGGACCATCAGTCGATCAAGGCGGTCTACCGGCGCTACGAGAAGGTCGCGCTCAGCGACAATGTGCGCTTCGTCGGCAACGTTCTGGTCGGGCGCGACATCTCGATTCCCGAGCTGATCGAGCTGTACGATGCGGTGATCCTGGCGACCGGCGCCCCCCACGACCGGCCGCTCGACATCCCCGGCGGCGACCTGCCGGGCGTGATCGGCTCGGCGGCGTTCGTCGGCTGGTACAATGGCCATCCGGAATTCGCCGATCTCGCGCCGCCGCTCGACGTTTCTGCGGCCGCGGTGATCGGCAACGGCAATGTCGCGCTCGACGTCGCCCGCATCCTCTCCAAGACGCCGGCGGAGTTCGCGGGATCGGACATTGTCGGCCACGCCTTCTCGGCGCTCGGCGACAGCGCGATCCGCGACATCCATGTCCTCGGCCGGCGCGGCCCCCACCAGATCGCGATGACGCCCAAGGAACTGGGCGAGCTCGGCCATCTCGAGAGCGCGGTGCCGAAAGTCGATCCGGCCGATTTCCCGCCTGAGATGGACGATGCGTTGCTGGAGCCGGGACAGCGCAAATCGGTGACCCACCTGCGCGGCTTCGCAGCGCTGGACGCCGCCAAGACCAAGACGATCCATTTCGATTTCTTCGCCATGCCGCTGAGGATCGAAGGCGAGGGCCGGGTCGAGCGGATCGTCGTCGAGAAGACCGCGCTGGATGCGAAGGGCGCGGCGGCCGGCACCGGCGAGACCTATGAAATACCCTGCGGCATGGTGATCACCTGCATCGGCTACCAGACGCCGCCGATCGAAGGTGTTCCCTATGAGGAAAGTCGCGGCCGCTTCGCCAATAGCGAGGGCGTGATCGGAGACGGCCTTTATTGCGTCGGCTGGGCGCGGCGCGGCCCGACCGGCACGATCGGGACCAACCGGCCGGACGGCTATGAGGTCGCCGACAAGATCGCGGCCGATTTCGGCGGCACCGGCGGCCGCAAGGACGGGCGGACGGGGCTCGACCGGCTGCTTGAAAGCCGCAACGTCGACATCGTCACCTTCCGCGACTGGCAGCGGATCGAGGCGGCCGAGGCGGCGCGCGCGCGCGAAGGGTCCCCGCGCGAAAAGTTCATCCTGATCGAGGAAATGCTGGGCGCGCGGCGCTAGACGCCCGGGCGCCGCAGGGTTACCAAGCCGCGGGGGCAGGGAGCCATAGCCGCCTTCGTCCGCCGCAGAGGAAGCGCATGAACGGCCACGTTTTCGTCAGCCATGGATCGGACGACCGCGTCCAGGCGAACGAGCTTGCGGCCTTCATCGAGGCGAAGGGCGCGAAGGCCTGGATCGCGCCACGCAATGTCCGCCCCGGCCAGGATTATTCCGAGCAATTGCAGGAGGCGATCGAGAATTGCAGCGCCTTCCTCGTCCTCGTCACCGACAAGGCGAACAAATCGCCTTACGTCCGGGCCGAGGTCGAGATGGCGTTCAGCCTGTTCAAGCCGATCTTCCCGGTGCGGATGGCCGACATCAAGCCCGCCGCCGGCCTCGCCCTGTTCCTCAAGATCCGCCACTGGACCGATGCCTTCGGCGAGGACAAGGAG
>NZ_JBQTIN010000043.1:0-23855 GCF_052388015.1 Sphingosinicella sp. | reverse complement strand
GCGACGAAGTTCAGCCCCTGGGCCAGCTCGCGCACCGTCGAGCGGCGCACCGGCCCGGTCTCGGGCCCATCGCGCGCCGGCCAGGCGGAGAGGAGGAAGGCGACCCAGCGGGCATAATCGCGGGCGCTGGTCTGGACCCCGCCCATCGCCCCGAACGCGCCGTCGCGCATGTCCGGCTCGCGAGCATAGGTGTCATTTTCCCAGCGATAGCCGATCGCCCGGCGCGCCACCGGCGAGCGGGAGATGTCATAGCCGCTCGATTCCATACCCAGAGGGCGCATGATCTCCTCGCTTATATAGTCCTGATAGGGCCGACCGGAGACATTGGTGATGATCCGGCCGAGCAAGGCATAGCCGAAGTTGGAATATTCGAACGCGGTCTGCGGCGCGCGGGTGAAAGGCACGCCTTCGCGGAGGATATTGGTGAACTCGGCCTCCGTGAGCACCTGCTGCCGGTCTCCCCACGGATCGTCGGTCACGAAGCCGGCGACATGGCTGAGCAGATCGCGGACCCGGATGCGGGGACTGTCGGCGGTCGGATAGCGCCAGCGCCGAAGCTCCGGCACATAGTCCTCAGCCGGCGCGTCGAGCCTGAGCCGCCCCTCGTCGCGCAGCTTCAGGATCGCGAGCGCGGTGAACGCCTTGGACATCGAGGCGATGCGGAACAATGTGTCCGGCGTGACGACGCCCTGCGGATCGTTGGTCGGGCTGCCGAAGGTCTGGACATAAGCGAGCTGCCCGCCAGCGACGATGCCGTAGACCAGGCCCGGCACATGCTGCTCCGTCCGGTAGCGGGAGAAATAGGGGTCGAGCTCGTTGCTGATCCGCTCGATTGGCGCCTGCATCGGGCCGCCGGCGGGCGCCGGCTGTGCGGCGACCGGGGCGGCGACCGCAAGCAAGGCGGCGAAAAACATCGAACGCATTCGTCTTCCTCCCGGAGCCCGCGCCGGGATAAGCGTTCACGGCGGGCGGAACAACCGGGCCGCCGCAGGCTTGGAGCCGCGATGGATGACGATATTCTCGATTGCCTGATCGTCGGCGGCGGCCCGGCCGGGCTGACCGCCGCGATCTACCTCGCTCGCTTCCATCTCTCGCTCAAGGTGCTCGACGCCGGCGACAGCCGGGCGGCGCAAATCCCCTGCACACGCAACCATGCGGGTTTCCCGGACGGCATATCCGGCAGCGACCTGCTCGCGCTGATGAAGGTTCAGGCGCAAAAATATGGCGCCACGATCGAGACCGGGCGCGTCACCCGGATCGACCGCGACGAAGACGGCTTTCGGATCGAATGGGGGGCCGGCCCGGTGCGGGCGCGGACCGTGCTGCTCGCCACCGGAGTCCGCAACCGCCGGCCGCCGATGGAGGAGGACGAGCATGACGCAGCACTGGCGAAGGGGCTGATCCGCTACTGCCCGATCTGCGACGGCTATGAGGTCACCGACAAGCGCGTCGGCGTGATCGGCGACGACAGCCATGGCGTGGCCGAAGCGATGTTCCTGCGCGGCTACACGGCCGACCTGACCCTGATCGCTCCCGACATGGCGAACGATTTGGACCGAACCGACCGGACGACGTTGGCCGACGCGGGCATCGCCCGCGTCGACGGCCCCTGCCGTTCGATTGCGATCGACGGCGATCGGATCGCCGTGGAGACAGCGCAGGACCGGCTCCTGTTCCATTGCCTCTATCCGGCGTTGGGATCGGATGTGCGCAACGAGCTGGCCTGCCAGCTCGGCGCGGCGCTCAATGACGACAGCTGCATTCGCGTCGATGGGCACCAGCGGACAAACGTGCCCGGCCTCTACGCCGCAGGCGACGTGGTGATCGGGCTCGACCAGATCAGCCATGCGATGGGCGAAGGCGGGGTCGCGGCGACGACGATCCGCAACGATCTGGCCGAGCGGCAGCCGCTATTGCGTTAGTAGCGGTCGGCGTCGATGTCCTTGATGTCGTAGCTGTAGCTGTTCGCCGGATAGGGCAGCATGGTCGCGTTCCACGCTTCATAAGCAGCCTTAAGGGCGCTGAAGCGCTGCGGCTCGTCGGCCTTGCGGTCAGCGCGCTCGCGCTCGTCGCGGGAGAGATCGAACAGATGCTCGCGCCCGCCGAGGCGCAGATATTTCCAGTCGCCGTCGCGGATCGCCGCCTGGTCGGCGGTCCGGTGGCGCCAGAACAGCCGGCGCGCGCGAACCGGCGCGAGCCCGCGCAATGTGGGGAGCAGATCCTCGCCGTCCGGCGGGAAGCCCGGATCGGGCGCGCCGCCCGCCGCGGCGAGCAAGGTGGGCAGAAAATCCATCGACGCCATGACCTGCGGCGATGTTGCCGCCGGCAGGCCGGCGGGCCAGCGCAGGATCAATGGCACGCGGATGCCGCCTTCCAGCAGCTCGCCCTTGGCGCCGGTCAGCGGCCACATATCCGAGAAGCGGTCGCCGCCATTGTCGCTGGTGAAGACGACGAGCGTGTCGTTCGCGAGGCCGAGCCGGTCCACCGCGTCGAGCACCTTCCCGACATTTTCATCCATCGCCATCACCATCCGGGCGAAGGTGGCGAGGCTGCCGCGATTGCGGTCGAACGTGTCGGTCCAGCCGGCGGCTGCCGCCTGGTCGCCGGGCGCGACCCAAGGCGAATGCGGCGCGCTGAAATGGAGGCTGAGGAAGAACGGCCCCTGGCCGTTGCCGATCCAGCGCACCGCCTCGTCGCCGAGAATGTCGGTGAGATAGCCGGGCCTGCGCACCTGGGTGCGGTCGTCAAACAGCACATCCGGCGTCGCCGGGGTGCCGCCGGTCGGCTGCTGATAATAATTGGTGCCGCCGCCCGGATAGCCGAAGAAACGATCATAACCATAGTCGAGCGGGCCGGCGGCCGGGTTGAGGCCGATATGCCATTTGCCGATCAGCGCCGTTCGATAGCCGGCCAGCCTCAACAGCGACGGCAAGGTCGGATGGCCGGGCGGCAGCCTGAGGCTCGGGTCCAGCGTGTTGATCGGCTCCTCGAGACCGACCGGCAGGCGCTGCTGATGGCGGCCGGTGATCAGGGCGATGCGGGTCGCCGAGCAGACGCAGCTGCTCGCATAGCCCTGGGTCAGGCGGACGCCGCCGGCGGCAAGCGAGTCGATCCGCGGTGTCGGATAGTCGCGCTGGCCGTAGCAGCCGACATCCGCGTAGCCGAGATCGTCGGCGAGGATGAAGATGATGTTGGGCCGGCGCGGTGCAGCCTGGGCCAGGGCGTCGCAGCCGGCCAGGGCGCCGGCCAGCGCGAGCGCGCCGGCGCCCCGAAGGAGTTCGCGCCGATCTGTCGCCAGGATCATGGAATCGCCCCGTAAGTTATGCCCGGCGTGAGACTATTGCGCGAAGGCCTCGTCCACAACCAGGCGGTCGGCCTCGATCCGGACCGCTTTCGCGATCGGGACCATGAAGCGGCTGCCGTCCGGCCGTTCGATCTCGACGATGTCGCCGGCGCCGAAATTCTCGACCGCGACGGCCGTGCCGAGTGGACGCTCGGCATCGGTCACGCAGGGCAGGCCGATCAGGTCGGCATGATAATATTCGCCCTCTTCGAGCGGCGGCAGCGCCGCGCGCGGCACCGACAGCAACGATCCGCGCAGTGCCTCGGCGGCGGCGCGATCGGCGATCTCGGCAAAGCGGGCGATCGCGCCGGCGGAGCCGGGCCGGATCGACTTCAGGGTTAGCGGCCGATCGCCGGCGAAGAGGGTCTGCTGCCGTTTGAGGCTGTCCAGCCCCTCGGCGAACAGTTTGAGGCGGACCTCGCCGCCCACGCCATGCGCTCCGGCGACGGCGGCGAGGGTGATCTGGTTGCTACTCACTTCCCTCCCCCTTGATGGGGGAGGGTCAGGGTGGGGGTGAATGCCTCCATGCACTCGGCATGCCTCGACTGCTGACCCCACCCCCAACCCCTCCCCATCAAGGGGAGGGGATCAGATAATGCGGAGCTCAACCTCAGGCCTGCTCGGCCTTCTCCGCGCCCTCTTCGGGAGCGGCGTCGTCGCTGCCCTCGGCCGGTGCCTCGGCGGACTCGCCCTCGTTGGTCGCCTCGGCGGCAGGGGTGGCTTCAGCCTCGGCGGCCGGCGCTTCGGCTTCCTGCTCGGCCGGAGCCTCCTCGCCGGCAACGTGCTCGGCTGGCGTCTCCTCGGCCTGAGCTTCCTCAGCCGGAGCCTCTTCAGCTGCAGCCTGCTCGGCCGGGGCTTCGGCTTCAGGTGTTTCCTCGGCGGCAGTCTCTTCGGCCGGCGCCTCGGCGGTTTCGGGGGTGGCCTCCTCGATCGCCTCGGCCGCGACCTCGACGGTCTCGGCTTCAGCCTCGGGAGCCTCTTCGGCCGGCGCCGCAGTGGCCTCGGCGGCGGCGGCTTCCTTGCCAGCCCGCTCCTCGACGCGCTCCTTGGCCTTTTCGCCCGGCTCACCCTTCTTCGGGTTGTTCTTGGCGGCGCGCTCCAGAATGCCAGCGGCGTCCAGGAAGCGATGGACACGGTCTGACGGCTGCGCGCCGACGGAGAGCCAATGCTTGATGCGATCGGCGTCGAGTTTGATCCGCTCTGCGCTGTCCTTGGGAAGCAGCGGATTGTAGCTGCCGACCCGCTCGATGAACTTGCCGTCGCGCGCGTTGCGGGCGTCGGCGACGACGATCTTGTAATAGGGCCGCTTCTTCGCGCCGCCGCGCGCCAGCCTGATTGCTACTGCCATTTTTGTCGTTCCTTTCTAGAGACTTATTTCTTGAACTGATTGGGATTGAAAGGGGCGCCGCCGCCGGGAAGCCCGGGCAACCCGCCGGGCGGAAGCTGCGGCGGGCCGCCGGCTCCGCCCAGACCGCCCAGGCCGCCCATGCCGCCTCCGCCGAACAAGGCGCCGAGCTTGCCGAGCCCGCCCATCTTGCGGATCTTCTTCATCGCGGTGGACATTTCCTGATGCATCTTCAGGAGTTTGTTCACCTCCTGCACGGTGGTGCCGGAGCCCTTGGCGACGCGGATCTTGCGCTTGGCATTCAGGATGTCGGGCTTGGTCCGTTCCTTCGGCGTCATCGAGGTGATGATCGCATCAAGCCGGCCGAGCACGTTGCCCTCCAGCACGCCGCTCTCGTTGATCTGGTTCTTGATCTTGCCCATGCCGGGCATCATGCCGGCGAGCGCGCCGAGGCCGCCCATGCGTTGCATCTGCTGAAGCTGGGCGCGCAGGTCGTTGAGATCGAACTGGCCCTTGGCGAGCTTCGCCGCCATCGCTTCGGCCTCTCCGGCCTTGATCGTCTCCTGCGCCCGCTCGACCAGGCTGACGACGTCGCCCATGCCGAGGATGCGGCCGGCGACGCGCTCCGGATGGAAGGCTTCAAGCTTGTCGATGCCTTCGCCGACGCCGGCGAATTTGATCGGCTTTCCGGTGACCGCCCGCATCGACAAAGCCGCGCCGCCACGGGCATCACCGTCCATCCGGGTGAGGAAGACGCCGGTCAGCTCGATCTGATCGACGAAGCTCTTGGCGACGTTGACCGCGTCCTGTCCGGTCATCGCATCGGCGACGAGCAGAACCTCCTGCGGCTGAGACGTTTCGGCGACGGCCTTCATCTCGTCCATCAGCGCCTGATCGACGTGCAGACGGCCGGCCGTGTCGAGCATCAGCACGTCGAAACCCTGCAGCTTCGCCGCGTTGAGAGCGCGGCGGGCGATTTCGACCGGCGGCTGACCGGCGACGATGGGCAATGTGGCCACTTCCGCCTGACGGCCGAGCACCGCAAGCTGCTCCTGCGCCGCCGGCCGGGCGACGTCGAGCGAGGCCATCAGAACCTTCTTGCGCTCCTTGTCCTGGAGCCGCTTGGCGAGCTTGGCCGTGCTGGTCGTCTTACCGGAGCCCTGAAGGCCGACCATCATCACGACCGCGGGTGGCGTGACGGCGAGGTCCAGCCCCTCTTCCTCGCTGCCCAGCATCTCGACCAGGGTGTCGTGGACGATCTTGACCACCTGCTGGCCAGGCGTGACCGAGCGCAGCACCTGCTGACCCACCGCTTCCTCGGTCGCCTTGTCGACGAAGGTCCGGACGACCGGGAGCGCGACGTCGGCCTCGAGCAAAGCGATCCTGACCTCGCGCATCGCCGCGCGCACGTCGGCCTCGCTGAGCGCGCCGCGCCCGCGCAGCCGGTCGAACACGCCGGACAGACGATCGCCAAGGCTTTCGAACATCAATCGCTCCTCGCTGAAGCCGCCAAACGAAAAACGCCGGCGGGCGAAACCTCGCCGGCCAGCGTGCGCGCGTGGCGCTTCAAAACTCACCCGTGGTCGGGATGGCGGCCAGATAGCGGCAAGCGGCGAGAATCGCAAGCAGCAGCTCAGCCCTCGCGGTCGAGGACCTGCCGGACCTTGCGGGCGAGCTGATCGACCGTGAATGGCTTGGGCAGCAGGTCCACGCCCGCGTCCAGTGCGCCTTCATGGACGATTGCGTCCGGCGTGTAGCCAGTCGTGTAGAGGACCCGGAGGTCGGGCCGGGCAGTCAGCGCCTGTTCCGCCAGCTCGCGCCCGTTCATGTCGGGCATCACCACGTCGGTGAACAGCAGGTCGATGCGCGATCGCATCGCCACCATCGCCAAAGCATGATGCGCGTCCGGCGCCTGCATCACCGTGTAGCCGAGCTCGCGCAGCGCGTCCGCCGAGACATGCCGCACCCGATCGTCATCCTCCACCACCAGCACGACCTCGCCATCGGCGCGCGGCGGACCAGGCCTTTGACTCGCGTCCGTGACGGACGCGGCGTCCGCCCCGACCTCGCTTTGGTGGCGCGGCAGATAGAGCGTCACCGTCGTGCCCCGGCCGGGCTCGGAATGGATTCTGAGATCTCCTCCTGACTGGCGGATGAAACCGTGCACCTGGCTGAGACCGAGGCCCGTGCCCTTGCCCGCGCCTTTGGTGGTGAAGAAGGGATCGACGGCGCGCTCGGCGACCTCGGGCGGCATCCCCGCGCCCGTGTCGGTCACGGAAACCATTACATATTGGCCCGGAGTGACGTCGGGATGGGCTTCGGCGTAAGCCTCGTCGAGACGGCAGTTCGCGGTTTCGATCATAAGCCTGCCCCCTTCAGGCATCGCATCGCGGCCGTTGATGCAGAGGTTCAGGACGGCATTTTCCAGCTGGCCCGGATCGGCGAAGGTCAGCCACAGATCGCCGGCCAGCGCCGTCTCCATACGGACATCGTCGCCGATCGTCCGGTTCAGGATTTCCGACATGCCGCCGACCAGCTTGTTGGCGTCGATCGCCTGCGGATCGAGCGGTTGCTGGCGCGAGAAGGCAAGCAGTCGCGCGGTGAGTCGCGCTGCTCGCTGCGCGCCCTCCATCGCATTGTCCACGAGTCGCATTGCGCGCGGCGCCTCGCCATTGGCGAGCCGCTTGCTCGCCATGTCGAGAGAGCCGATCACGACGGCGAGCATATTATTGAAATCATGTGCGATTCCGCCGGTCAGCTGGCCGATCGCCTCGACCTTCTGCATCTGCCGGACGGCCGCCTCGGCGGTCTCGCGGCTTTCCGCTTCCTCGGTCAAACGGCGGTTGGTCTCGGCAAGCGCGTCGCGCGCCGTTTCCGCCTCGGCCAGGCGCTTGCGGCTCTCGCGAATGGCGAGCAGCAGCAGCAGGATCACGAGCAGCGCGCTGACGCCAAGCGCGGTCGCCGCCCAGCGCGCCTGCTGGTTGGCGTTCGCGGTCCTGAGCACGAGCAGCTGGTCCTCCTCGGCCTTCATCTCCTCCGCGACGTCGTGGAACCGGCCCATGATCGCCTGGCCGCGCAGAAAGTGTTCAGGCGGGCTGGGAACGCCGCGCCAGTAATAGGCTACGCCCAGCCGCAGATAGTGCATCCGCTCGGTCGCCAGAGCGCGCAATTGATCGAGCTGCGTGAGCTGCGCGGGATTGTCGGCGAGCTGCGCGCGCAGCCGGATGAAATCCGCCGGCAGGGCCCGCATCGCCTCCTCATAAGGCTGCAGGAAATCGCTGCGGCCGGTAAGGAGGAAGCCGCGACTGCTGGTCTCCGCCTCCTGCAGCCGCGCCGTCACCAGAGCGAGCTCGCTTTCGACGCCGAGCGTGTGATTGACCCGATCGAACGCATCTTGCTGACGGACAGTGAACCAGATCGACGTCAGCACCGAGACGATGAGCAAGGTGAAGCCCGCATAGAGGGCGAGCGGCCCGCGGCGCCGCGCGGCCGGACCTGCGCTCGCCTGCTCTGGCCCGATCATCTCCGCCCTCACGGAGCGCGGCATAGCAGCGGCGATGCGTGAATCAAACGGCGGGTGGCGCGGCGGTGGACTTGGCCCGAACCAGCACCTAGATCGCGCTCCGGCATGACCCGGTTCCGCAAGATGCACGGCCTCGGCAACGATTTCGCCATCTTCGACGCCCGCGAGGGCGCGGTGGCGATGGACGCGGCGCGGGCGCGGGTGATCGCCGACCGGCGCACCGGCGTGGGCTGCGACCAGGTGATCGTGCTCGAGCCCTCGGCGATCGCCGACGTGCGGATGCGGATCTGGAACGCCGACGGCAGCGAGGTCGAATCCTGCGGCAACGCCACGCGCTGCGTCGCGCTGCTCGGAGCGACGACGATCGAGACCGTCGGCGGCGTCCTCACCGCGCGGGCGGACGGCGGCGGGGCGACAATCGACATGGGGCAGCCCCGCTTCGGCTGGGCCGAAATCCCGCTCGCTTATGCGATGGACACGGCGGCCATGCCGGTCGGCTGGGACGGGCTTGAGGCGCCGAGCGCGGTCAACGTCGGCAACCCGCATGTCGTCTTCTTCGTTGCCGACGCCGACGCGGTGGACCTGGCCCGGCTGGGGCCGATCATCGAGCATGATCCGCTCTTCCCGGAACAGGTGAACGTCAATGTCGCGAGCATGGCGGACGGTGCGATCAAGCTCCGCGTCTGGGAACGCGGAGCGGGCCTAACCCAGGCTTGCGGCACCGGCGCCTGCGCGACCGCGGTGGCGGCGATCTCGCGCGGGCTGGCGGCGAGCCCGGTCGACGTGCGCCTGCCGGGCGGCGCGCTGACGATCGCGTGGGAAAAGGGCGGTCCGATCCGGATGACCGGCCCTGCGACCCATGTTTATGACGGCGAGCTCGTCGCATGAGCGTCGAGGTGATTACGCTCGGTTGCCGCCTCAACGCCGCGGAAAGCGAGGCGATGCGCGCTCTGACAGCCGACGCGGACGATCTGATCGTCGTCAACAGCTGCGCCGTCACCAACGAGGCGGTGCGGCAGACCCGGCAGGCGATCCGCAAGGCCAAGCGCGCCCGGCCGGACGCCCGCGTGATCGTCACCGGCTGCGCGGCGCAGGTGGAACCCGAGACCTTCGCGGCGATGCCCGAGGTGGCGCGGGTGATCGGCAATCGCGAGAAGTTCGATTTCCGCGCCTTCCTGCCCGACACCGAGCGCGTCCGCGTTTCCGACATCATGGCGGTGCGCGATACGGCGCCGCATCTCGTCGCCGGCTTCGCCGAGCGGGCGCGGGCGTTCGTTGAGGTGCAGAATGGTTGCGACCACCGCTGCACCTTCTGCATCATCCCTTACGGCCGCGGGAACAGCCGATCGGTGCCGGCCGGGCTGGTGATCGAGCGCGTGAAGGCGCTGGTCGGCGAGGGGTTTCGGGAGGTCGTGCTGACCGGCGTTGACGTGACCAGCTACGGCCCCGATTTGCCCGGCGCGCCGACGCTTGGAGCGCTGATCGAGCGCATCTTTCGTCATGTCCCCGATCTGCCGCGCCTTCGCCTCTCCTCGCTGGACTGCATCGAGCTGGACGAGCGCCTGTTCGAGCTCGCCGTCGGCGAGCCGCGCTTCATGCCCCACCTCCATATGAGCTTCCAGTCGGGCGACGATCTGATCCTCAAGCGGATGAAGCGACGGCACAGCCGCACGCAGGCGATCGAGACCGTGGCGCGATTGAAGGCGGCGCGGCCGGACATCGCGATCGGCGCCGACCTGATCGCCGGCTTTCCGACCGAGAGCGAGGCGGCGCACGAAAACTCACTCCGCCTGATCGACGAGTGCAACATCGTGATGGGGCATATCTTCCCTTATTCGCGCAAGCGCGGCACGCCCGCGGCGCGGATGCCGCAGGTGCCGGCGCCGGTGATCAAGGCGCGGGCCAAGGCGCTGCGCGAGGCGGCCGCGCGGCGCAGGACGGCGTGGCTCGAGAGCCTGGTCGGCAGCCGCCAGCGGGTGCTGATCGAGCGCGATGGGCTGGGCCATGCGGAGAATTTCGCGCCGGTGCGGGTGACGGGTTCCGGCGACGGCGAAGCGGTTGAAGCGCGGATTGCCGGCATCGAGAACGACACGTTGATCGGAGCCGCGCTTTGACCGACACGTCGTGGCTTGATCGGATGCGGAGTGGATTCGCCAAGACTTCGGACCGTCTTGGCGATAATCTTGCCGGGTTACTCACCAAATCGGCGCTTGATGAGGCGACCCTCGACAACATCGAGGAAGCCTTGGTCGCCTCCGACCTCGGCCCAGCCACCGCGGCGAAGGTCCGCGAGCGGCTCGCGTCCGAGCGTTTCGAGCGCGGGCTGGACGAGCGGGCGGTGCGCGCTGTGGTTGCCGACGAGCTGGAGAAGATACTCACGCCGGTCGCCGAGCCGCTGGAGATCGACGCCTTCCCGCGGCCGCAGGTGATTCTGGTCGTCGGCGTCAACGGCTCGGGCAAGACGACGACGATCGCCAAGCTCGCCCATCTGTTCCAGGAGCAGGACTATTCCGTCCTGCTCGCCGCCGGCGACACCTTCCGCGCCGCGGCGATCGAGCAGCTCCAGATCTGGGCCGACCGCGCCGGCGTGCCGGTGATCAAGGGGCCGGAAGGATCGGACAGCTCGGCGATCGTCTTCGACGGCGTGAAGAAGGCGACCGCCGAGGGGATCGACGTGCTGATCGTCGACACCGCCGGGCGGCTGCAGAACAAGAAGGATTTGATGGACGAGCTGGCCAAGATCCGCCGCGTGCTCGGCCGCCTGAACCCGGCCGCGCCGCACGACGTCGTGCTCGTCCTCGACGCCCAGACCGGCCAGAACGCGCTGTCGCAGATCGAGGTGTTCCGCGAAGTGGCGGGGGTGACGGGCCTCGTGATGACCAAGCTGGACGGCACCGCGCGCGGCGGCGTGATGGTCGCGGCGGCGGACCGCTACGGACTGCCGATCCATGCGATCGGCGTCGGCGAGGGGATGGACGATCTTCGCCCCTTCGACGCGGGCGAGGCGGCGCGGGCGATTGCCGGAGCGACGGCATGAGCGAGACCGTCAACCCGCCCGCGACCGAACCCCGCCGGCCCGGCCCCAGCGCGACCCTGCTGATCGATTATGGCCCGCTGATCCTCTTCTTCCTGACCAATTTCCTCGCCCCCGTCCCGGCGCTGCTGCGCATCTTCTACGCCACCGGAGTCTTCATGGCGGCGATGATCGTGGCGATGCTCTATTCGCAGATCCGCTACCGCCACATTTCGCCGATGCTGTGGTTCTCCGGCATCATGGTCGTCGTCTTCGGCGGCCTGACGCTGTGGCTGCACGACGAGCGCTTCATCAAGGTGAAGCCGACCATCTATTACACATCGGTCGCCGCCTTGCTGCTGTTCGGGCTGCTGACGAAGCGCAACCTGCTCAAGGTCGTGCTCGGCAGCGCATATCCGGGGCTGCGCGAGCAGGGCTGGTATCTGCTGACCCGGAACTGGGTGATCTTCTTCCTCGTGATGGCGGTGGTCAACGAAGCGATCTGGCGCACGACCAGCACCGAATTCTGGGCCGGATCGAAGCTCTGGCTGTTCATCCCCGCCACTTTCCTGTTCGCCGCCGCCAATGTGCCGATGCTGCTCCGCCACGGACTCGCCGACGAGCAGCCCGCCGAAATTCCGCAAGGACCGCCCGAATGAGTGACAATGTGATCTCGATCCAAGGCCTGGCCAAGACCTATGCGACCGGCGTCGAGGCGCTTAAGCCGGTCGACCTCGACATCCGCCGGGGGGAGATTTTCGCACTGCTGGGGCCGAACGGCGCCGGCAAGACGACGATGATCTCGATCGTTTGCGGCATCGTCACGCCAAGCGCTGGGACGGTGACCGTCGACGGCTTCGACCATCAACGCGATTATCGCGCCGTCCGGCGCAAGATCGGCCTGGTGCCGCAGGAGCTGCACACCGACGCATTCGAAGCCGTGATTGCCACGGTCACCTTCAGCCGCGGCCTGTTCGGCTGCGCGCCTGACCCGGCCAGGATCGAGAAGATCCTCAAAGACCTGTCGCTCTGGGACAAGCGCAAAGCGAAGATCATGGAGCTTTCGGGCGGTATGAAGCGCCGGGTGATGATCGCCAAGGCGCTGAGCCACGAGCCCGACATCCTGTTCCTCGACGAGCCGACCGCGGGCGTCGACGTCGAGCTTCGCCGCGACATGTGGAACCTGGTGCGCGAGCTGCGCGACATGGGCGTCACGATCATCCTCACCACCCATTATATCGAGGAGGCGGAGGAGATGGCCGACCGGGTCGGCGTCATCAACAAGGGCGAGCTGATCCTGGTCGAGGAGAAGAATGTCCTGATGAAGAAGCTCGGCCGCAAGGAGCTGACCCTGAACCTCTCCGACGTGATGGAGACCATTCCGCCCGAGCTTGCGGAGTGGAACCTCGAGCTCCACGCCGACGGCCATGAGCTGCTCTACGCGTTCGACGCCAATGCCGAGCGGACCGGCGTCCCCTCGCTGCTGAGGCGGATGAGCGACCTCGGCATCGGCTTCAAGGACCTCAACACGACGCAGAGCTCGCTCGAGGACATTTTCGTGAGCCTGGTGCACGAGGAGCGCGCGCGATGAACTTCAATCTCTACGGCACCTGGGCGATCTATCGCTTCGAGATGGCGCGAGCGATGCGCACGCTCTGGCAGAGCCTGGTGACGCCGGTGATCACGACCTCGCTCTATTTCGTCGTCTTCGGCGCCGCCATCGGCGGCAATATCCGCGCCGACGCGACCGGCGGCGTCGCTTATGGCGCGTTCATCGTCCCCGGCCTCATCATGCTCTCCTTGTTCACGCAGAGCATCTTCAACGCCAGCTTCGGCATCTTCTTCCCCAAATTCGTCGGCACGATCTACGAGCTCCTGTCGGCGCCGATCTCGCCGTTCGAGACGGTGATCGGCTATGTCGGCGCCGCGGCGACCAAGTCGATCGTGCTCGGCCTCGTCATCCTCGCCACCGCCGCCTTCTTCGTGCCGATCCGGATCGACCATCCATTCTGGATGATCGCCTTCCTGGTCCTGATCAGCGTCACCTTCTGCTTGTTCGGCTTCATCATCGGCATCTGGGGCCAGAATTTCGAGCAGATCCAGTTCATCCCCATGCTGATCGTGACTCCGCTCACCTTCCTGGGCGGCGCGTTCTACTCGGTCTCGATGCTGGCGGAACCCTGGCGGACGATCACCCATTTCAACCCGGTCGTCTATCTGATCGAGGGCTTCCGCTGGAGCTTCTACTCGACGACCGACATCGGCGCCGGCCTGAGCCTCGCCGCGACCCTGGGCTTCTTCTTCCTCTGCCTCGGAATCGTCTGGTGGATGTTCCGGACCGGCTACCGGCTGAAGACCTAGGCGTCGGCCAATTCGGTTGCCTCCATCTCCTGGTCGGCACGTCCGATACCTTCGCCGTCGAGATTCTGGGCGACGAACTCCCAGTTGACGATATTGCCGAGCACGCTCTCGGCGAATTTCGGCCGCTCGTTGCGATAGTCGATATAATAAGCGTGCTCCCAGACATCGAGCGTGAGCAGCGGCTTCATCCCGTCATGAACGACCGGCGTGTCGGCGTCGTGGAGCGAGGTGATGGCGAGTTTGCCGCGGTCGAGCACCAGCCAGGCCCAGCCGTTCGAGAAATGGCCGACCGCTTCCTCCTTCAATTTCGCCAGCAATTGGTCGATCGAGCCGAATTCGTCGGCGATCATGTCGGCGAGCTTGCCCAACGGGCGCTGTCCTTCCGGCGCTGCGAGGCAGCGCCAGAAGAAATTGTGGTTCCAGATCTGCGCCGCATTGTTGAACAAGCCGGTGTGGCCTCGCTCCTTGGCGCCGCGGATCACGTCGCCGAGCGAGCCCCGCGCGTCGTCGCCGAGCGCCTTGTTGACCTTGTCGACATAGGCCCGGTGATGCCTGCCGTGATGAAAATCCAAAGTCTCGGGCGACATGAAGCGGCCGAGCGTGGTCCGGGAAAAGGGAAGATCGATCAACTGAAACGCCATGTGCGCGGCTCCTCATCGGCGACATGCCGCAGGCGCGCCACCAAAGAGGCGGCCGACGGCGCAAGATGTGTCGAGAGAGGCGGCCGCGAAGCGGCGGTCGTCAGGGCTGCTCGACGACCCGGAAACGCCGCAGCTCGACGCGCGGTTCCTGCCATTCGGGCCTGAGCTCGCTCGCCCGCCGATAGTCGTCATAGGCGGCGCGGGTGTTGCCGAGCGTCTCGTTGGCGATCGCCCGGCCGTAATGGGCGAGTTCCGGCCGGCTGGTGTTGCGCTCCAGCGCGGCAGTGAACAAGGGCAGCGCCGCGGTCGGGTTCTCCATCCGGATATAGACCGCGCCCTTGTTCAGATAGGCTTCGGGCTGGCGGGGATCGAGCCGGATCGCGCTGTCGAAATCGGCCATGGCGAGGTCGACCTGATTCCGCCGGAGCCTGAGGATGCCGCGATTGACATGGGTCGCGACCACATCGTGCGCGGCGAGCGCCTCGTTCCGAAGGGCCTCGTCACATGTCCGAAGATCGCTGACATCCGGGGCAAGCCCCGAATCCGCCGCTTCGTAGCAGGCCCGGGCCGAACTGTTGCCGATCACCAGCACGCTCGCGCCGGCCGGGACGGCCACAGCGCCGAGCAAGGCGGCGAGCAGAAGCTTGCGAGAGATCATGGGACGACTCCTCAAAAAGTCAAAGCCCACACGCTCCGCACATAGCATGATCGACAGCGACCGGCCATCATAAAGCGAAGAGGGATCAGGCCGGCACCACGTCAGGCGGCGCTGCCGCGATCCAGGCTCGCCCGGCCTCGATCCTCTCCGCCTCGCGCTTCGCCATCGCCGCCACCAGCAAGCTGTCCGAGCGCGCGCCCTCAGCATAAACCGCAAGCCGGTCGTCGAGCGCCGCCGACGCCGCCGCGCGCGCCTTGAGCGCGAACCAGCGGACGCGGTCGCTGGGATGGCCGGCGGCGAAATCGGCGAGCAGGGCCGCGCCCGCTTCGCCGCCGAACTGGGCCGCGAGGGCCAGCATCGGCTCCAGCGACATGCGTGTCATCACCGCGGCAATTCGATTGGTCTCCACATCGAAGCGATACTGATCGCGGAAGGTGGCGCTCGGCGAGGTTTCGAGAATGTTGAGGGAAACCGACATGTCGTCGGCAGGAAGCTGCAAATGGATGTCGCGGTGCGCCCGGTAGAGCATCACCTTGCCGCGATCGAGCCGCGCCTTTTCCACGAATTTGAGGTTCACCGGCTCGCCGGGATAGCCGACGACCTCGCCATAATCATATTCGTAATAGTCGCTCCAATAGCCGGACCCGAGGTAGCCGACGGTCAGGAACGAGAAATTGTGGTCGTGCGGGACATGGTAGAGGAAGGGATCGGTGCCGCTGTGGCGGATCACGCTGTCCTGCATCGCCGGCCAGAAATTGGCCCGGATCAGATAGCCTGAATTGCTGACGTGCAGCATCACGACCTGGGCGCTGTACTGGTTGTCGCGGACCTGGTCGTCGCAGCGGTCCTTCAACTCCGCGATCATCAGGTCGGCGAGAAAGAAGCGGTTGTTGGCGAGTTTCTTCAGTGCCAGGCCGAAGTGGGCGAAATTGTCCTCGTCGCGCGTGTCGAGCCCGGTGGTCTCGACATGCTCGACCAGCTCGGCCAGGGTCCAGCTTTCCTGGGCATCGGCGGCAATCAAGCGGGGCATGCCGCCGCCTGCTCGTCCGGGAAGAACGTTGCCAGCGTACTGGCCGCCGCGGCGCGGACCTCGGGATGGGGATCGCCGGCCGCCATCCGCTTCAGCGCCGGCAGCGCCGCTTCCGCGTCCAGCGCCAGCATCTCGCGCATCACATGCCAGCGGGTGTAGAAACGGGGACTTTCCAGCTCCTTCTCCATCAGCGGCAGCGCATCCTCGCGGTCCATCGCCCGCAGCAGCGACACCATCATCTGGATGCGCGAGCTGACTTCGTCGGTGCTGCTGGCGCTGAGGAACCCCAGCGTCTCGCGGCTATATTCGGCCGTCACCGGCGCGCCGCCGGTACGGACCATCGCCTGCAGATAGACCATGTCCGCGCAAGCATGCTCGATCACGAAGCTCTCGCGCCGGCCGTCGATCAGGATCTCCTCGCCATCCTCCAGCCGCCGCTGGCCGACGAAGCGCGCCGTGCCCGCCTGCGCGGCGACGAAATCACTGCCGATTGCATCGGCCTCCCAGAAGGACAGGGTCGCGCCGCCGGCCTTCAGATAGCGGAACTTCGTGACCAGGCCCGAAAAGGCGATCGAGCCCTTGCCGCCATGGGCCAGCTTCTTCGCGGCGAGCTGATCGACGCCGGTCACGCCGAGCGCGATCGACAGCAGCGGATTGTTGAACAGCAGCAGCGCGCTGTGGATGTCGCCCGACAGCGGATAGAAAGGCGGCCGGAAGAAAGGATCGGCGCGGCAGCCGGCGATCATGTCGTCGAACAGACGGGCATGGGTTGCCGTGTTGTCCATGAAGTCGTCGGCGAGCGCGAGAATGGCGTCCGGCGTCGGCGCGTCCAGCTCCGAAAGCTTGCGCTCGAGCTGGGTCATCAACGGATCGAGGCCCCATTTCGCCGCGCTCTCCAGAACCCGCGCATAAGACGCCTGCTGCGCCTGCGGGTCGGCCAGCCAGGCGGCCAAAGCGGGGCTCGGGATCATCGGGCGAGCTTAGCCGGAACGGGAAAGGGGCGGAAGCGCGATGCGCTTCCGCCCCTCATCCCTGAAATCAACTGGACGCTTAGAGCGCCATGATGATCGCGACGACGATGCCGAGGCACAGGGGGCCGGCGACCTCCTGCTGCTTGACCGCGCCGTGGATGCCGACGCTGGTGCCCAGCTCGGGCAGTTTCGCGATGTCGATCTTCTTCGTCATGTCCCAACTCCCTCTGAAAAATGTCCTATTCGTTCGAAGGAAGAGCTTGAGCACCTCGCTTGGCCAAAAGCTTTCCGGCGGGTGTCCGGCCGGGCGGTGCTCAAGCCTTCCTCGCACCCTTAGTCGCGGCGTCTCCGGATTCATGTCGCATGGTTACCAAAAATTTTACGATTTCTTTAAATAGCTTGTTAACTCAGTGTCTTAGCCGTCGCATTTTTTCCGGTGCCGGCGGGCGGTTGAGCCGGCGTCGTTACTGGTGCATCACGACCGCCGATGGACAGGAGCGCGCAGAACAGCGGCACGACCGAGGTGCGCGACGCCCATCGCTTCGATGCGGAACGACTGGAGCGCTGGCTGATCGAGCATGTCGAGGGTTATGCCGGCCCGCTCACCATCGAGCAGTTCAAAGGCGGTCAATCCAACCCGACCTACAAATTGGTCACGCCGTCCCGCGCCTATGTGCTGCGGCGCAAGCCGCCGGGCCGCCTCCTGCCCGGCGCCCACGCGGTGGACCGCGAATATCGGGTGATCACGGCGCTGGGCCGCCAAAGCTTCCCGGTCGCGGGCACTTTCGGCCTGAGCGAGGACGAGAGCGTCATTGGCACGCCCTTCTACGTGATGGAGATGGTCGAGGGCCGGATCTTCTGGGAGCCGACCTTCCCGGACGTGCCGATCGCGGACCGCCCCGCCTATTTCGACGCGATGAACGCGACGATCGCCGCGCTTCACAATATCGACCCCGCCGCCGCCGGCCTCGCCGACTATGGCAAGCCAGGCAATTATTTCGCGCGCCAGATCGGGCGCTGGTCGAAGCAATATCTGGAGGACGTCGAGGCCGGGCGGGTCGCGGCGATGGACCGGCTGGTCGCCTGGCTGCCGGAAAACATCCCGGCCGACGAGGCGCAGTCACGGGTCATCCATGGCGATTTCCGCTGCGACAACATGATCTTCCACGCCGAGCGGCCAGAGGTGCTGGCGGTGCTCGACTGGGAGCTGTCGACGCTCGGCCATCCGCTCGCCGATTTCTCCTATCATCTGATGATGTACCGCCTGCCGCACGGCATGAGCTCGGGGCTCGGCGGGCTCGATCTCGCGACGCTGAACATCCCCTCCGAGGCGGATTATGTCGCCGCTTATTGCCGGCGGACCGGGCGCGAGGGCCTTCCCGACCTCGATTTCTACATGGCCTTCAACCTCTTCCGCCTCGCCGCGATTCTCCACGGGATCAAGGGCCGCTATGTGCGCGGCAACGCCTCCTCCGCCCATGCCGCGGCGATGATCGAGGGACTGGAGCCGCTCGCCGAGCTCGCCTGGGCGCAAGCCGTGAAGGCGGGAGCGCGCTGAGATGGCCGAAACGGACGCCGCCCGCCGCAGCCTGTTGCGCTATCTGAGGCAGATCGGCTGGCCGCGCCTGCTCGCCTGCCTGCTCATCCTCGCCGCCGGGCTTTATTTGGCCCGCTTCGGCTGGACCGTGCCGCTCGCCGGCGATGCGGAGCGCGCCCTGTACGACACGCGCTTCTTCGCTCACGCCGACGAAACGGCCGAGCCCAGCGAGCAGATCGCCCTCGTCGTCTACAACGACGCGACGCTCGAGGGGCTGCGCAAGCGCTCGCCGCTCGACCGGCGAACGCTGGCCCGCGCGCTCGCCGTGCTCAACCGGGTGAACGTGCGCTCGATCGGCATCGATATCCTGATCGACCAGGTGCAGGACGAGGACGAGGAGCTGATCGCCGTCTTCCGCGCAATGCGGGTGCCGACCTGGCTCGCCTTCGCAACGCACGCGGTCAACCCAAGCCAGATAGAGCCCGAACAGGAGCGTTTCCTGCGCGAGTTCTTCCGTCGCATCGGGCCGGGACAGGTCCGGCCGGCGAGCATCATGATGGCACCCGATCTGGCGGACGGCGTGATGCGCCGCTGGCCGGTCCTCAACCCCGATCTGCCGCCGCGCCTCGCCAATGCGATGACCTCGGCCAATCCCGCATTCGACACCTACACCGGCATGGTCGACTACCGGCTCGTCGACCCGGGCGATTCCAACAATGTCCGCTTCCCCAAAATCTCGATCGAGACACTCGCGATGGTCGAGGAGTTGCCCGCCGATGCACGGCCTTTGGTGGAGGCGGGTTTCCGCGAGCAGCTTCAGGGCCGCTACGTGCTGATCGGCGGCGACATCAACGACCTCGACGATTTCAGGACGCCGATGACCCGGTTCGCGCGCGGCTGGACCAAGGGGATCGAGGTCCACGCCCAGATGCTGCAGCAGCAGCTGGACGGCCGGATGCCGGCGCCGATTTCCGGTTGGATCATGTGGCTTGCCGCTCTTCTCGTCGTCGCCGGCGGCGCGCTGACCAGCCTGTTCGAGCGCGGCTGGCGGCTGGGCATCGCCCTTGTCCTGCAGCTCGCCGTGATCGCCGGCCTGCCCTTCCTGCTCGCGCTCTGGGATTTCGACACGCTCGGCCTGCCCGCTTTCGGTTGGGGCGGCGGCTGGCTGCTCGCCTTTTTGGGCGTCGGCTTGGCGGCGCGGGCGATCGGCGCCGAGCAGAAGCGTTTCGCCCAATCGGCGCTCGGCAAATATCTCCCGAAGGACATCGCCAACGAGATCCTGCGCGATCCCGACCGGCTGGCGCTGCGCGGCGAGCGGACGCAAATCTATGCCTTGTTCACCGATCTGGAGGGCTTCACCAAGCTCTCCCACGCGATCACGCCGGAGCAGCTTTCGGAGCTGCTCAATTCCTATCTCGACCTGATGAGCGAGATCGTGCTTCGCCACGGCGGGACGATCGACAAGTTCGTCGGCGACGCCGTCGTCGCCTTCTGGGGCGCGCCGATCGCCCGGCCGGACGACGCCGAGCGCGCGCTCAAGGCGGCGATCGCGATGCAGGAGGGCGGCGACGTTTTCGCGGCGGGCGCGGGCCCGGACGTGCCGCCGGTCGGCTCCACCCGCGTCGGCCTGCATTTCGGCGATGCGGTGGTCGGCAATTTCGGCGGCGAGGGCCGCATCCAGTATACCGCGTTCGGCGACGGCATGAACACCGCCGCGCGGCTCGAATCGGCGAACAAGCAGCTGCACACGATCGCGCTGATCAGCGACGAGGCGAAGACGCGCGCCGGCCTCGATCTGCTCCGGCCGATGGGCCGGATCGAGCTGATCGGCCGGTCCACGCCGATCGTGGTCTGGGAGCCCGCGACCAGGATGGAGCCCGCGCTTCGCGACGAGCTTTGCGAGCTGTGGGCGCGCTTCGACGGCGGGGATGTTTCGGCGCTGGAACGGTTCAGGGAAATTTCAGGTGCGCACGCGGATGATGAAGCGCTCGCTCATTTCGTGTATAGAACGGAAGCAGCAGGTCCAGGAGGTCACTTTGTCTTGGGTTCAAAGTAAGCTTACGCGCCGCCTCGGCGCCGCCGCCTTGCTCGCGCTCGCCGCGGGTCCCGCAATGGCCAACGTGCTGGTTGTCCGCTCCGCCGGCCCCTCCGCGCAGTCATACCGGCCCGGCCGGTCGCTGGGCGACAATGAGGCGTTCACCTTGCGGGCCGGCGACACCGTCGTGGTCCTGTCCTCGCGCGGCACCCGCGCCTTTCAGGGGCCGGGCACGTTCCGGTCCACGCAAGCCGGCACCCAGGTCGCGAGCAACAGCGGCGCCCGTATCGGCGCGGTGCGCAGCGCCGGGCTTGACCCGAACATGCCGCAGCCCTCGATCTGGCAGATCGACGTGAGCGCGGGCGGCACCGTCTGCCTGACCAGCGCGACCGGCGCGACCCTCTGGCGGCCCGACCACAGCGGCGCGACACGGCTGTCGATCCGCGGCCCGAGCGGCGCAAGCCAGCAGGCGACCTGGCCAGCCGGCGCGGCGACTTTGGCATGGCCGAGTGCAATGCCGATCGCCAACAATGCCAGCTACGAGCTGACCCAGGCCGGCACCGCGGTTCCGACCCGGGTCCAGGTCAAGCTGATCGGCCCGGTCTCGACCGAATATCAGGCGATGGCGGACACGCTGATCCGCAACGGCTGCCAGCAGCAGCTCGACCTCCTGGTCGACAGCCTGCCGGGAATGTAGGCGGCGGGCGGCGCGAACCGCCCGCTATCCCCCTAACGCGCGCCCGTCGGGAAGCCCCGCCGCCGGAGCAGCGCGTCCACGTCCGGATCGCGGCCGCGGAAGGCGCGATAGGCCTCGGCGCGGTCGGTCTCGTTGCCGGTCGAGAGCAGCACCTCGGCGAAGCGCCGCGCGGTCGCCGGGTCCCAGACATTGCCCGCCGCCTCGAACGCCGCCCAGGTGTCGGCGTCCATCGTCTCCGACCAGAGGTAGGAATAATAGCCGGCCGAATAAGCGTCGGACGAGAAGAGGTGGCCGAATTGCGGCAGCCGGTGCCGCATCACGATCTCGCGCGGCATGCCCAAACGGGTGAGCGTCTCGCGCTCGAACGCGTCGGGATCGACCTCGCCGTCCGGCCGGACATGGAGCGCCATGTCGACCAGCGCCGACGAGAGATATTCGACGGTGTCGAAGCCCTGATTGAACTGCTGCGCCGCGAGGATCCGCTGCACCAGCGCCCGCGGCATCGGCTCGTTGGTCCGGTAATGCCGCGCATAGCGGCTGAGGATTTCCGGCGTCAGCAGCCAGTTCTCGTGCACCTGGCTCGGATATTCGACGAAGTCGCGCGGCGTGCCGGCGAGCGTCGGATAGCGGGTGTTCGACAGCAGCGAATGGATGGCGTGGCCAAACTCATGGAAAAGCGTGCTGGCGTCGTCGAGGCTGACCAGCACCGGCTGGCCGTCCGCCGGACGGATGAAATTGTTGTTGTTGGAGGCGAGCACGAGCCGGTCGCCGAGCAGGCCTGATCGGCCGCGATAGGCGGTCGCCCAGGCGCCCGAGCGCTTGCCGGTGCGCGCGAACATGTCGCCGTAGAAGACGCCGACGTCCTGCCCCTCGGCGTTCGTCACCCGCCAGGTGCGGATGTCGCGATGCCAGACCGGCACCTGGCCGCTATTCTCCTGGAAGCGCAGCCCATAGAGCTGCCCCGCCATATGGAACATGCCCTCGATCAGGTTCGAGAGCTGGAAATAGGGTTTGATCTCGTCCTGGGAGAGATTGTAGCGGTCCCGCCGGATGCGCTCCATGTAATAGCGATAATCCCAGGGCTCGATGGTGATGTTCTGGCCCTGCCGCCGGGCGAGCGCCTGCTGCTCGGCGACCTCCTCGCGGACCCGCGCGACCGCCGCCGGCCAGACCCGCTCCATCAGCGCCTGCGCCCGGTCCGGGGTGTGCGCCATCGTGTCCTGCATCCGCCAATGCGCGTGGCTGGCATAGCCGAGGAGCCGGGCGCGCTGGGCGCGAACCCGGACGATCTCGCGGATCGTGGCGTTATTGTCGTTCGCATTGCCGTTGTCGCCGCGATTGACGAAGGCGCGCCAGACACGTTCACGCAGCGCCCTGTTGTCGCCGAAGGTCAGCACCGGATCGACCGCCGATCGGGTGTTGACGATCGCATACTGGCCGGCCGGCAGGTTGCGCTCGCGCGCCGCCGAAGCCGCGGCGTTGCGGATATCTTCGGGCACGCCGGCCAGCTCCGCCTCGGTCGCCGTGATGAAGGTCTGCTCGTCGGCGAGAAGATGCTCGCTGAACTGTGAGAAAAGGCGCGCAAGCTGCTGGTTGTAGGCGGAAAGCTGCTGCTTCTGCTCGGGATTGAGCTGGGCGCCGCGCCGGACGAACTGCTCGTACTGGCGCGTCACCAGCCGCTGCTGCAATGGGTCGAGTCCCGAGCGCTCCCTCGCTTCGTAGAGGGCGCGGATGCGCTGGAAGAGGCGCGGGTTGAGCACGATCTCGTCGAATGCCGCCGCCAGCCGCGGCCCCCATTCGCGCTGCACGGCCTGATATTGCGGGTTGGTCATGTTCGAGGTCATCACCCCGAACACGGCGCCAACTCGCCCGAGCCGCCGGCCGGCGCGCTCCATCGCCTCGATCGTGTTGGCGAAGGTCGGCGCGGCCCGATTGTCGGCGATCGCGGCGATCTCCCGCCGCTGCTCGGCGATGGCATATTCGAAAGCTGGGCCGAACAGCTCCGGGGTCACCCGGTCGAAGGGCGGCAGGCCGTCATAAGCGCCGGGCCAGTCGGCGAGCAGCACATTGTCCGGCATCGTCCGGCTCGCCTCGGCCTTCGCCGCCTCAGGCTGCGTGGACTGGGCCATCAAAGCACTCGCGCCAAGCGCGGCCAGCGCCGCGCCGCTCAACAGGATCGTCTTCACCTATCGTCTCCATCGCTCGTCGATCGCCGCCGCGTTGAGCCCAGGGCGTCGGCTTGCCGCCGCTCCTGCGGCAAAGTTGTCGGCAATTCAATGCGGCCATGGATCAGGTGCGGCGGATCACCAGGTTCCGGATCTCGGTCATGTCCTCCATCGCGAAGCGGACGCCTTCGCGGCCGAGGCCAGACTCTTTGACTCCGCCATAAGGCATATTGTCGACGCGGTAGCTCGGCACGTCGTTGATCACCACGCCGCCGACGTCGAGCCGGTCCCAGGCGTCGAACATCTGGAAGAGGTCGCGGGTGAAGACGCCGGCCTGCAGCCCGAACTTGCTATCATTCACGATCTCAAGAGCGTGGTTGAAGTCGTTGAACTTGATCAGGAAAGCGACGGGACCGAACGCCTCCTCGATGTTGATCTTGGTGTCGCGATCGACATTTTCGAGCAGGGTCGCTTCGAGCATCGCGCCGTCGCGCTTGCCGCCGCAGAGCAGGGTGGCACCCTTTTCGACCGCTTCC
>NZ_JBQTIN010000042.1:0-56542 GCF_052388015.1 Sphingosinicella sp. | reverse complement strand
CACCGCCTTCGCGATTCCCGCCGCCTTCACCGTGCCGACCGGCGAGGCGCACTGGCATGTGATGATGCGGGCGCGAGCGATCGAATCGGCCGCCTTCGTCATCGCCGCCGCCCAGTGCGGCGCGCATAAGGATGGGCGCGTGACCTATGGTCATTCGCTTGTCGTCGATCCCTGGGGCAAGGTGCTGCTCGACATGGGCGGCGAGGCGACCGGCGTCGGCTTCGCGGAGATCGACCTCGGCCAGGTGGCGGAGGTTCGCACCCGGCTGCCGGCGATCTGGCATCGCCGACCGATTCCGACGCCAGAGGTCGTGCGGGCATGATCGTTTTCGATCTCGTCTGCGAGGGCCAGGGCCATGTCTTCGAGGCCTGGTTCGGCTCCTCGGCAAACTATGAGGCTCAGAAGGAGCGGGGGCTGGTGACCTGCCCGCTCTGCGATGCTCCCGCCGGCAAGGCGCCGATGACGCCCCGCGTCGGGGCGAAGGGCAATACCGCGCCATCATCAACCGAGGTGAAGGCGATGATGACCAAGCTTGCAGCGATGCAGAAGGAGGCGCTGGCGAGCAGCGAGCATGTCGGCGACCGCTTCCCGACCGAGGCGCGCGCCATCCATCTGGGCGAGGCGGAGGCGCGGGCGATCCACGGCCGCGCTACGCCGGATGAGGCGCAGAGCCTGGCCGAAGACGGCGTGCCGGTCTCGCCCTTGCCCTTCCCGGTGCCGGACCCCGGCAGCGAGAATTGACCGCCGCATCGCGTCGCGCGTAAGCGCCGCGGTGAAAACGGCCCCGTAGCTCAGCAGGATAGAGCGACTGATTCCTAATCAGTAGGCCACAGGTTCGAATCCTGTCGGGGTCACCAAGTCGCGAAGGATCGATCATGACGCCGAATGGCTGCGACCCGGAAGACGGCGATCTGGTCGGCGAGCCGGCCAGGGTCGCGGTGCCCGACGACGTGCAGGACGCGGTGCGCACCCTGATCCGCTGGGCCGGTGACGATCCCGCCCGCGAGGGACTTCTCGACACGCCGAAGCGGGTTGCCCGCGCATGGAAGGAATATGCCAGGGGCTATGAGGAGGACCCCGCCCGCCACCTCCATCGCACCTTCGAGGAGGTGGGCGGCTATGACGAGATCGTGCTCTTGAAGGACATCCCGTTCCAGTCGCACTGCGAGCATCATCTGGCGCCGATCATCGGCAAGGCGTCGATCGCCTATCTGCCCGCGGACCGGGTGGTCGGCATCTCCAAGCTCGCCCGGGTGCTGCACGGCTATGCCCGGCGCCTGCAGGTCCAGGAGCGGCTGACCGCCCAGGTCGCCGACGCGATCTGCGAGCATCTGAAGCCGCAGGGCGTCGCGGTGGTGATCGAGGCGACCCACGCCTGCATGACTGCGCGCGGCGTCTCGACGCCCGATGTGATGATGACGACCAGCCGGATGATGGGCGTGTTCCGCGAGGACGAGCGCAGCCGCCGCGAGGTGCTGGCGCTGATGGGCTATTGATGCGCGGGCTGGTCGCTCCGGCGTTGCTCCTGGTGGCGAGTTGCGGCCTGATCGACGATGCGACGGTGAACAGCGAGCAGCTTGAGCGGATCGCGATCCAGAGGAACCAGGCCGAAGACATCGGCGCGACGGCGCGGCTCGAGCCGCTCGGCCCGATCTCGCCGCCGCCGGGCTACCGCAACATCGCCTGCCGCTTCACCCGGGGCGGCGAGCTGCTGGTCCTCGCCGGCGTCTACGGGGCGGCCGCGCAGATCGACGGCAGGCTGCGCATCTTTCAGACCCAAGGCCCGCTCGGGCCGACCGGCGGCTTCTTCCGCGATCAGGAGCTGGCGCTCAGCATCGGCGTCGAGGCCGGCGCTCCGGCGCGCGCCCGGGTCAGCAACCGGAGCACCGGCGCGCAACAGGACCATGAGGGCGAGTGGCAGTGCGCGCAGGTGACCGGATGAGCGAATCCGAGACGACGCCGCTGCGCCGCGTCGTGGCGGCGAGCATGATCGGCACCACGATCGAATGGTATGATTTCTTCCTCTACAATTCGGCCGCGGCCCTGGTCTTCAACCGCCTGTTCTTCCCGCAATTCGATCCGCTGACCGGGACTTTGCTCGCTTTCGCTACCTATGCGCTGGGCTTCGTCGCCCGGCCCTTGGGCGGGATCGTTTTCGGCCATTACGGCGACCGGATCGGCCGCAAGCGGCTGTTGATGTTCAGCCTGATCCTGATGGGCGTGGCGACGGTGCTGATCGGCCTGCTGCCGACCTATGCGGCGATCGGCATCTGGGCGCCGCTCGCCCTGATCGTGCTCAGATTGGCGCAGGGCTTCGCGGTCGGCGGCGAATGGGGCGGGGCGGTGTTGATGGCGGCGGAGCATGGCGACGCCGCCCGGCGCGGCTTCTGGGCGAGCTGGCCGCAGGCCGGCGTCGCCGCCGGCTTCCTGCTCTCGGCCGGCATGCTCTCGGCGATCAACGGGCTGCAGAGCGAGGCGGATTTCCTCGCCTGGGGCTGGCGGGTGCCGTTCCTTGCCTCGGTCGTGCTGGTCGCGGTCGGCTGGTACATCCGCAACCGGGTCGCCGAGAGCCGCCTGTTCGAGGAGGAAATCGCGCAGGCCGAGGCGCCGCCCAGGCTTCCCGCCATGGATGTGTTTCGCGAGCGGCCGGGCGCGGTGGTGCTGGGCGCGGGGCTCAGGGTCGGCGAGAACATCTCTTATTACATCCTCACCGCCTTCTCGCTCACCTTTCTGGTCGAGATTTCGGCGGAAAGCCGGGCGCTGGCGCTCAATGCGCTGCTCATCGGCGCGGCGGTGCAGTTCTTCGCTATCCCGTTCTTCGCCTGGCTGTCGGACCGGATCGGACGGCGATGGGTCTACGCCTTTGGCGGCTTGGGGCTGGCCGCGTGGAGCTTCGCCTTGTTCCCGCTGCTGGCGAGCGGCGATCCCGTGCAGATCGTCATCGCTTTGGTCGTCGGGCTCGTCCTGCACGGCGCGATGTACGGGCCACAGGCCGCGATGATCGCGGAGCTGTTCCCGACCCGAATCCGCTATTCCGGCGCGTCGATCGCCTATCAATTGACGGCGATCTTCGCCGGCTCGCTGGCGCCGATCATCGCCGTCTGGCTCTACCGCGAATATGACTCGGCCGTGCCCGTGGCGCTTTACGTCGCTGTCGCCTGCGCGATCAGCGGCCTATCGGCGATGCTGGCGCGGGAGACCAAGGGCTTGGAGCTGGCCGACATCCGCTGAATTTCGTCATTGCGAGCGCAGCGAAGCAATCCAGACCGAGCCTGGATTGCTTCGTCGCTTCGCTCCTCGCAATGACGAGAAGGGTTCAGGCCTCGTCGGCCGGCTTCTCGTCCTCGGCCGGCGTTTCCTCCTCGGCCGGAGCAGGCTCCGCCTCGGCAACGGGAGCGGCTTCGACCTCCGCCGTCGGGGCCTCCTCGGCTTCCGGCTCGGCGATCACCTCGCCGGGCTCCAGACCCGCCGGGCGCTCTTCGACGAAGCCCGACACGTCCTTCTCGAACATCTCGGCCATCACGTCCTTGCCGGCCGCCTGCAGCTCGGCCTCTTCGGGCGAGCGGGCGACGTTGACGGTGATCATCACCGCCACTTCGGGGTGGAGCGCGATCTTCACGTCCTGAACGCCGAGCGCCTTGATCGGCCGATCGAGGATGATCTGGCTCTTGGCCAGCTTGTGCCCTTCCGCCTCCAGAGCCTCGGCGAGGTCGCGGGCCGACACCGAGCCGTAGAGCTGGCCGGTGTTCGACGCCTGGCGGATGAGCAGCAGCTTCAGCCCGTCGACCTTCTTCGCGTCCTTCTCGGCCTCGGTCCGCCGCTCGGCGTTGGTCGCCTCGATCTTCTCGCGATTGGCCTCGAAGACCTTGCGGTTCGACTCATTGGCCCGGAGCGCCTTGCCGCGGGGAAGGAGAAAGTTGCGGGCATAGCCGTTCTTCACCTTCACCACGTCGCCGATCGCGCCGAGCTTCTCGATCCTTTCGAGCAGGATGACGTCCATCTTCCCGGCTCCTTATCTTACGACATAGGGCAGCAGGCCGAGATGGCGGGCGCGCTTGATCGCCTGGGCCAGCTCGCGCTGCTTCTTGGTGGAGACCGCGGTGATGCGGCTGGGGACGATCTTGCCCCGCTCGGACACGAAGCCCTGGAGCAGGCGGACGTCCTTGTAATCGATGCGCGGCGCATCCTTGCCGGAGAAGGGGCAAGACTTGCGGCGGCGGAAGAATGGGCGTGCCATGGGTCTGCCTCCTTAAGCGTCGAAATCGTCGCGCGAGCGGCGCGGGCGATCCTCGCGGTCGCCGCGATCGCCGCGGTCATCGTCGCGGCCGCGCTTGTCGCGGTCGCCGCGGCGCATCATCGCCGACGGGCCGGTCTCATGCTCATCGACGCGGATGGTCATGTAGCGGATCACGTCCTCGTTGATCTGCGTCTGCCGCTCGAGCTCGGCGACCACGGGCGGCGGCGCGTCGAAATCGAGCGCGACATAGTGCGCCTTGCGGTTCTTCGCGATGCGATAGGCGAGGTTGCGGAGGCCCCAGGCCTCCGTCCGGACGACCTTGCCGCCATTGTCCTCGACGATCTTGGTGGCGTTTTCCGCCAACGCGTCGACCTGCGCCTGAGCCAGATCCTGACGCGCGAGAAACACATGCTCATAGAGCGGCATGTTCGCGCTTTCCTTCTTTTGGCCGATCGCTGACGCCGCCCGTTGCGGACGCCCCTCCGGCTGTCGTCTGAAAAACAAAGCCGGGGCATGAAGGCACGCCTTCGCCCCGGATGGGCGGCCTGTGGCGGAAACGGGCGCGAAAATCAAGTGCGGCGCGCGACGGGCAAAGTTCACGACTTGCAGACGGAATCGCGGGGGGTGGAGGGGGTAAACCCGACAACTCCGACAGGTCCGTCGCGGCGACCGACGATCCGTCCAGGCTGGGCCTCTCGCCCTCGCTCGGGAGAGCCGGAAGTTTCATAAGTTTCAGCTTCCATGGGAAGAAAAAAGTCCCCCTCGCTAGGGATGGACGGGCGGCGGCGAATGTTCCCAATGTTCGCGGTGGCCAAGGGTTTGGGCGTGGCGACGGGAGAGGGAAGCAGGGGACTTCATGGCGCGGAACATAACCGAAACGGACGCGTGTAGGAAAGCGGCGGCGGGCACGGCTTGAACCGGCGCGCGGGCGCGGGCAGGGTGGGGCTATGGAAGCCTGATAAAGTTTGCCGATATCTCGGTCGGCGGCTTGTTCTCCATATGATCTTTCTCTAAGTCCGGGACGTTGCTCAAGAAGGGGCGGCAATGACGCTGAACTTCTGTGAATTGCGAGATCGATGCGGACTCGGGCTTGACGACGTTGCCGCCGAGTTCGGAGAGTCGATGGATGTCGTGTTCCGTTGGGAAAGTGGAGAGTCGCCTCCCGACCGAGTTCTGCGATCGCTCATGATCATGGCTGACTTTTCGCGCCGCTCACCTGAAGCGAACCCGGTCGTTTTGCAGTCGGAACAGCACGAAGTGCCCGTGCGCGAACAATGCATGACGCCCCGGCAACGGAAATCGCGGCTTGGCCAGTTCATGACACCGGCTAGCGTCGCCGAGTTCATGGCTTCGTTGTTCGACTTTCGGTCGACGGAAGACATTCGCCTTCTCGATGCAGGGGCCGGGCAGGGCGCGCTGACCGCCGCCTTCGTCGAGCGGGTGGGGACGGCCCGGGTCGCCTCCACCGCCTTTGAGTTCGACGATCAAATTCTGCCCGACTTGCGCGCCAACCTCGCCGCTCTCCGCGCCAAGGCCTATTGCGAATTGATCGAACGCGATTTCATTGAGGAGGCGGCTAACTGCATCTGCCTCGGCAGAGGCACGCGCTACACGCACGCCATCCTCAACCCGCCCTACAAGAAGATCGGCAACGACTCGCGTCAGCGCGCCCTTCTTCGAGCGGCGGGGCTGGAAACGGTCAATCTCTACAGCGGGTTCGTCGGACTGGCGCTCGAATTGCTCGAACCGGGCGGCGAGTTGGTCGCGATCATCCCGCGCAGTTTCTGCAACGGCCCTTATTATCAGCCTTTCCGCCGTTTCATCCTGCGGCGCGCGTCGGTTCGGCATATCCATCTGTTCGATGCTCGCAATAAGGCGTTCAGGGACGATGGTGTTCTGCAGGAAAACATCATCATCAAGCTGGTGCGCGGCGCAGAACAAGGCCCCGTCATCGTCTCGACATCGACCGACGACAGCTTTGCCGATCATGCAGAGAAGCAGCACGATTTCGCGCGGATCGTCTTTCCCGACGATGCCGACGAGTTCATCCACATTCCGACCGGCAATGATGAGCAGCTCTTGGAGCGCGCCAGCTTCGGCCACAGTCTCGCCGATCTGGGACTGACCGTTTCGACCGGGCCTGTGGTCGATTTTCGGCTGCGCGAGAGTCTGCGGGCCGATCCCGAGAGCGGCGCCGTGCCGCTACTCTATCCCGGCCATTTCGGCGCGGGCGGGCTGCAATGGCCCAAGCCGGGGTTCAAGAAGCCCAACGCCATCCGCGACACGATGGCGACGCGCAAATGGCTTTATCCCAACGGCTTCTACGCAGTGGTCCGGCGTTTTTCGTCCAAGGAGGAGCGCAGGCGGATCGTCGCCAACGTCGTCGACCCCGCCCGCCTGCCAGCTCAAATGATCGGGATCGAGAATCACCTCAATGTATTCCATGCCAAGCGCCAGCCCATTCCCGGAGAGCTGGCGCACGGACTGGCCGCGTACCTAAACGCCACCGCCGTCGATACCTATTTCCGGCGCTTCAACGGTCACACGCAGGTCAACGCGACCGACCTCCGCGCAATGCGCTATCCCAGCCGCGAGGCTCTTATCGTGCTTGGCCAATGGGCGAAGGGTCGCGCAAGCATCGCGCAGGATGAGATCGACGAACGGGTGAAAAGCCTTTGATCGATCATCCCAATATCGCTGCCGCCCTGCAAATGCTGGCTGATCTTGGATTGCCCCGCGCGCAGCAGAATGAGCGTTCGGCGTTGACGCTATTGGCCTTGCTCGATTTACGGCCCGACCGCGAATGGAAACGCGCCACTGCTCCTCTCATGGGGATCACGCCGATCATGGACTGGATGCGGGTGCATTACGGGAAGGAATACAAGCCGAACACGCGCGAAACGGTGCGGCAGCAAACGATGCACCAGTTCGTGCTGGCGGGAACTGCGGTTTACAATCCCGATGACCCTGCACGCCCGGTCAACAGCCCCGCCGCCGTCTATCAGGTATCGCCCGACGCGCTCGCGCTGTTCGAGAGCTATGGCAAGCCCGGATGGGCCAAGCGGCTTGCGGCTTACCGGCGCGATGTGCAGTCACTGGCGGATCGCTTCGCTCGCAGGCGCGACATGGAGCGCATTCCTGTCCAGCTTGCCGACGGCACCGAAATCCGCCTCAGTCCAGGCGAACATAGCGCGCTGATCCGCGACATCGTTCACGAATTCGCGCCCCGCTTCGCTCCGGGAAGCATGTTGATCTATGCGGGGGATACCGGCGAGAAGATGGGCTTTTTCGACCGCGAGCAGCTGGCCGCGCTGGGCGTAACGGTCGATCATCACGGCAAGATGCCCGACGTGGTGATCTACGATGTCAGGCGAAACTGGCTGCTCTTGATTGAATCCGTCACCAGTCACGGCCCCGTCGATGGCAAGCGGCACCACGAACTTGCCGCGCTCTTCGCCGGGTCAACCGTCGGGCTCGTCTATGTGACCGCTTTCCCGACCCGCGCCGTCATGGCGCGATACGTCGCGGAGATCGCATGGGAATCGGAGGTATGGGTCGCCGATGCGCCAACGCACCTGATCCACTTCAACGGCGCGCGGTTTCTCGGTCCATACGGAAGCTGAGATTCACCCGCCGGACGGCGCTCGACATGAGCGGGAAATGGAGACAGGGCGGGCAGGAACCAAGGCTACATGAGGGATCGGTTGATGCGCGCGTTCATTTTTCCGGGGCAGGGGAGCCAGGCGGTCGGCATGGGCGTGGCGCTGGCCGAGGCGAGCAAGGCGGCGCGCGACGTCTTCCAAGAGGTCGATGAGGCGCTCGGCCAGCATCTCTCGCGGCTGATGGCGGAAGGGCCGGCGGAGGAGCTGATTCTGACCGAGAACGCCCAGCCGGCGATCATGGCGAACGCGATCGCAACGTTGCGTGCGTCCGGCTTGGATCTGGAGTCGAAGGCCGATTTCGTCGCCGGCCACAGCCTTGGCGAATATTCCGCCTTGTGCGCGGCGGGCACATTCGATCTCGCCACCACCGCGCGGCTGCTGAAACGGCGCGGCCGGGCGATGCAGGCGGCGGTGCCGGTGGGCGTCGGCGCGATGGCGGCCTTGCTCGGTGCCGATCTCGAGCTGGCCGAGGCGGTCGCCGAGGAAGCGGCGCAGGGTCAGGTCTGCACCGTCGCCAACGACAATGATCCGTCGCAGGTCGTGATCTCGGGCCACAAGGCGGCGGTCGAGCGGGCGCTCGATATCGCCAAGGCGAAGGGCGCGAAGCGGGCGATCCTGCTGCCGGTCTCGGCGCCGTTCCACTGCCCGCTGATGCGGCCGGCCGCCGACGCGATGGCGCCGGCTTTGGCCGAGGCGGCGATGGAGCCGCCGGCGGTGTCGCTCTACGCCAACGTCACCGCGGCGCCGGTCGACAATCCGGACGACATCCGCGAGCTGCTGGTCGAGCAGGTGACCTTTATGGTGCGCTGGCGCGAGAGCGTCGAGGCGATGGCGGCGGCGGGCGTGACCCATTTCGTCGAGTTCGGCGGCAAGGTCCTGTCGCCGATGGTCAAGCGCATCGCGCCCGACGCGCGGACGACCAGCGTGGCGACGCCGGAGGACATCGACGCTTTGGTCGGCGAGATCTAGGCGCCGCTCAACTGCGATTGCAGCCGGCGGCGGGGGCCGGAGAGGTAGATCGGCCGATCGATAGAGCCCTGGCTCCAGGGCGATTGCCGCCGCCGGGTGGCGCGCAGCACCTCGCCCGTGGTGAGCGAGACGATGTCGTCGAGGCTGATCGGGCGGCGAATGAAGCGGGCGAGCGCCTCGGCGAACGGGCCGTTGCGGCTGCCGCTGACGCCGTCATAGGCGACATTGGCCGGGTCGGTCGAAAAGACGATCCGGATGCCGCTGCCCTGGAGCGTGAAGGGGCGGATCCGGCCCGCCTGCCCGCGCGACCGGGCGCGGAGCTCCTCGAGATTGGCGGTCTGCAGCCGCACCCCGTCGCGGCTGCCGGAGATGGTGCGCGACACCTGGGCGTCGACGGGAAGCGGGCCGGTGAGCGGATTGTTGCGGCAGGCGTCGAGGAAGAGGATCGCCATTCCCGCCCGCTCGCGCAACGCCTGGACGAAGGTCTGCAGGCTCAGGAACGCGTCGCCGCCCTCCAGCATCAGCAAATTCTCGCCGCCGATCTCCAGCCCGTGGCCGGCGACATAGACCATCGCGATCGTGTTGGCGTCGACGGTGCGCAGGTAATTGGCGATTCCCGTCAGCGTTTGATCGGGATCGGCGTCCACCATCGCGGAGACCGCATCGAGGTTCAGCTGCTGGAAGCTGCGCGCGATCAAAGCCGCGTCCCGGGTCGTGTTGGCGAGCGTGAAGGCCGGCGTGCTGCGATAGCTCTGGCTGACGACGAAGGCGCGGATGCGCGGCGGCTGAGGCTGAGGCAGCGGGTCCATGTCCTGCATCGGCACGTCCGGCCGCTGGTCGAGCCGCGACCGGTCCTCGAAGCCGCCCGGTCCCGGGCCGCCGGGTCCGCCGGGGCCGCCCGGCCCTCCGCCTTGCGCATGGGCCGCGGCGGGCGCGAGAAGCCCGGCAAGCCCGCCCAGCACGACGTGACGGCGATCGATCATGCCCTACCCCAGCCGATGGCCCATCCTATCAGCGCGGCGGCCAGGATCAATGCGGGCCGAAAGTGGCTGGCGCGCGCGCGGCCGCGGTGGCAACGCGGCGCCCAAGATAAAGGAGAAGGGCATGTTCGACCTTTCGGGAATGACGGCTTTGGTCACCGGCGCGAGCGGCGGGATCGGCTCGGCGATCGCCAAAGGGCTGGCGGGGCAGGGGGCGCGGCTGGCCGTCTCGGGCTCCAATGCGGCGAAGCTGGAGGCCTTCCGGGCCGATCTGGGCGGCGATCATGTCGCTTTGCCCTGCGATCTTTCCGACGGCGCGGCGGTGGATGGGCTCGTGCCGCGGGCGGTCGAGGCGCTGGGGCAGCTCGATATCCTGGTCAACAATGCCGGCGTCACCCGCGACAATCTCGCGATGCGGATGAAGGACGAGGAGTGGGACACGGTGATCCGGGTCAATCTGGAGGCCGCCTTCCGCCTCGCCCGCGCCGCCGCCCGGCCGATGATGAAGGCGCGCTTCGGCCGGATCATCTCGATCACCAGCGTCGTCGGCGCGACCGGCAATCCGGGGCAGGCCAATTACGCCGCGTCCAAGGCGGGCCTCGTCGGCATGTCGAAGGCGCTGGCGGCCGAGCTGGCGAGCCGCGGCATCACCGTCAATTGCGTCGCCCCCGGCTTCATCCGCTCGGCGATGACCGACGTGCTGCCCGAGGCGCAGAAGGAGGCCTTGCTCGGCCGCATCCCGGCCGGCGATCTGGGGACGGGAGAGGACGTGGCGGCGGCGGTGATCTATCTCGCCAGCCGCGAGACGGGTTACGTCACCGGCCAGACCTTGCACGTGAATGGCGGGATGGCGATGCTCTGAGGCGCGTTCGCGCCCCTTGCGTTCCGCCGCGCCGTGCGGCTAGTGCGGTCGCAACGAAACACACCGTCTAGGGAAAGGTGGCATATGAGCGAGACCGCGGATCGGGTGAAGCGCATCGTTGTCGAGCATCTCGGCGTCGAGGCGGACAAGGTCACCGAGGAAGCGAGCTTCATCGACGATCTCGGCGCCGACAGCCTCGACATCGTCGAGCTGGTCATGGCGTTCGAGGAAGAGTTCGGGGTCGAGATCCCGGACGACGCCGCCGAGAAGATTTCGACCGTCAAGGACGCGATCGACTATATCGACCAGAACAAGGCCTGAGGCTGGGGAGACCCCCCTCTTCCGTTCGCCCCGAGCTTGTCGAAGGGCTGTCCTTCCAAGAGGCGGCTTCTAGAAAAATGCAGGGCTTCGACAGGCTCAGCCCGAACGGGTCTGGGCCTGTTGGCTTTTTTGGAGACTGAATCATGCGTCGTGTCGTCGTCACCGGATTGGGGCTCGTCACGCCTTTGGGCGGCGACGTCGAAACCAGCTGGCGGAACCTGATCGCCGGCAAGAGCGGCGCCGGGCCGATCACCAGGTTCGACGCCAGCGACCAGAAATGCACGATCGCCTGCGAGGTGAAGCCCGCCGACCACGAATATGGCTTCGACCCCGGCAAGCGCGTCGATCACAAGATCCAGCGCCAGGTCGATCCGTTCATCATCTACGGCCTCGACGCGGCCGGGCAGGCGCTGGAGGATGCCGGCCTGACCGAGATGGACGAGGCGACCAGGCTGCGCGCCGGCGTGTCGATCGGCTCGGGGATCGGCGGACTGCCGGGCATCGAGAGCGAGAGCCTGCTGCTGGCCGAGAAGGGGCCGGGACGGGTGTCGCCGCACTTCGTCCACGGGCGCCTGATCAATCTGATCTCGGGTCAGGTGAGCATCAAATATGGCCTGATGGGGCCGAACCATGCGGTCGTCACCGCCTGCTCGACCGGCGCGCACTCAATCGGCGACGCGGCGCGGATGATCCGCGACGACGATGCCGACATCATGCTGGCGGGCGGCGCCGAAGCGACCATCTGCCCGATCGGCATCGCCGGCTTCGCGCAGGCCCGCGCCCTCAACATGACGTACAATGATCGGCCGGAGCAAGCGAGCCGCCCCTATGACAAGGACCGCGACGGCTTCGTCATGGGCGAGGGGGCCGGGGTGGTGGTGCTCGAGGAATATGAGCATGCCAAGGCGCGCGGCGCGAAAATCTATGCCGAGGTTGTCGGCTATGGCCTGTCCGGCGACGCGCATCACGTCACAGCGCCGCATCCGGAGGGCTTGGGCGCCTACCGGTCGATGGAAATGGCGCTGAACAAGGCGGGCATGACCCCCTCCGACATCGACTATATCAACGCGCACGGCACCTCGACCATGGCCGACACGATCGAGCTCAGCGCCGTCCGCCAGCTGTTCGGCAATGCGATCGGCAAGGTGTCGATGAGCTCGACCAAATCGGCGATCGGCCATTTGCTGGGCGGCGCGGGCGCGGTCGAGTCGATCTTCTGCATCCTGGCGATCCGCGACCAGATCGTGCCGCCGACGCTCAATCTCGACAATCCGGACGAGGGTACCGAGGGCGTCGACCTGGTGCCGCACAAGGCGCGGCAACGCGAAGTGAAGGCCGTTCTGAACAACAGCTTCGGCTTCGGCGGCACCAACGCAAGCCTGGTGATGAAGGCAGTCTAGCATTGCGGTCTTCCTCCCTTTTTCCCTCTCCCCAGCGGGGAGAGGGTAGGGAGAGGGGGTCCGGCGGTGGAGGCTGCTCGCGGACTCAGAACCCCCTCACCCCAACCCTCTCCCCTCAGGGGAGAGGGGGCAATTCGGCATAGCGACAGATGGCCCAACCGAAGCGCAGGCGACGACGCAGGCTGGGCGCACGGCTTAAGCGCGGCGTCCTCGTCCTCATCGTCCTCTTCGTCCTCCTGGTCGCGGCGGCGGGTGGCGCCACCTGGCTGCTCTGGATCGGGCCCGGGCCGACCGAGCAGCCGACGACGTTCATCGTTGCTCAGGGCTCCGGAACCGCGCGCATCGCCGCCCAGCTCGAGCAGGCGGGAGCGATCCGCGGCAACGCGATCACCTTCCGTATCTTCGCCCGTCTGTTCGGCAGCCACGCGCCGCTGCAGCAGGGCGAGTTCCTGATCCGGCCCGGCATGAGCCCGGCGGCGATCCTCGATATGCTCCAGTTCGGCCAGCCGGTGCGGCGGATGGTGACGATTCCCGAAGGTATGCCCTCGGTGCTCGTGCGCGACCGATTGATGGCCATTCCCTATCTCACCGGCGACATCGAGGTGCCGCCGGAAGGATCGGTGCTGCCCAACACCTACGATTTCCGCAGGGGCGAAACCCGGGCTGCCGTGCTGGCCCGGATGCAGCGCGCGATGACCGAGACGCTGGCCCGGCTCTGGGCGCGACGCCGGCAGGGCAGCGTGGTGCAAAGCCCGCAAGCGGCGATCATCCTCGCTTCGATCGTCGAGAAGGAGACGAGCCGCGAGTCCGAGCGGCGGACGATCGCCGGCGTCTATTCGAACCGCCTCAGGCAGGGCATGCCGCTCCAGGCCGATCCGACCGTCATCTACCCGATCACCCAAGGGCGGCCGCTCGGCCGGCGCATCCTCCGCTCGGAGCTCCTGGCGCGCAACGGCTACAACACTTATGTGCTGGCCGGCCTGCCGATCGGGCCGATCGCCAATCCGGGCCGCGCGTCGATCGCCGCAGTGCTCGATCCCCAGGACACGCAGGCCTTGTTCTTCGTCGCCGACGGCAGCGGCGGCCATATCTTCGCCAACACGCTGGCCGAGCATAACGCAAACGTGCAGCGCTGGTACGCGATCCGCCGCGCCCGCGGCGAGATGAACTAGCGAAGCCAGCCCTTCCGGTCGCCTTCCCAGGCCATCCAGAGCAGCAGGATGGCGATCAGGTTGACGGCGATCGGAATCGCCAGGCCTTTGGACGTATCGGCATTGCCCAGCGCGAATGCCCAGATGTCCTGGGCGATCAGGCACAGGAAGGACAGGATCAGCAGCCATTTCGCCCATCGCCTGAGCAGCAGCAGGCCGACCGTGGCGAGCACCGCCGAGAAGACCGAGATGGCGAAGGCGCCCGTCACCCAGGACGGCATGTTCGCGCTGCTCATCGCCGCGTCGGAGCGCGGGACGGCGCCGACCGTCTCCAGATAGGCGTAGACCCCGAACAGGTTCCACAACAGCCCAAGTGCCGCGACGATTCGAAACCAGAGCGGGACGCCCCCGCCGATTGCATCGTTCATCACGTCCTCCCTTAATTGCCGACAGACGACGTCCGGGAAAAACTAGCGCAGCCAGCCCCGCTTCACGCCGACATTGCTCGCCCAATAGAGCAACGCGCCGATGCCGGTCACGACGAGCGGCATGACGAAGGCGGCATTGCCCTCCACCGCGCGCGCGTTGCTGACGAACAGGGTCCAGCCCATCTGGGCGACGACGCAGACCAGCGAGAGCAGGAACAGCGGCCGCGCCAGCGCCCTGGACATGACCATCAGGACGCTCGCCAGCAGGGCCGAGAAGACCGCGATCGCGAAGGCGCCGACCACCCAGGCGGGAACCGTCGCGGACAGCGCCTGCTGCTCGGGAGTCATCGGCTGCATCGGCGGCACCGCGCCGACGTGGCCGAGATAGGTCCAGACCCCGATCAGATTCCACAGCACCGCGACGATGCCGACCAGCCGGAACCAGACCGGCGTCGATGAGCCAAGAGCGTTCATGGTCTCCCCTCCCTGTTGCCGGACGGGGAGCCTATGCTTTCGGAGCCGAAATGCAATCGGTGGCTGAAAGCTCCGCTACGGATGCGTGGATTGGTCCAATGCGGCGGCCGGGACGTAGCCCACCAGGTGGTTGTCCTGCACGAAGCCCCAGGCCCAGCCTCCCGCGAATTCCAGCACGGCAAAGATCGCGCCGGGAGCCAGGCTCGCGACCTGTTCGGCGTCGGCGTTGGGTGAGGCGTGGACGGAGGCCGCGCTCAATGCGGCGCGGGCCATGGGCCGCGCATAATGCGGCGCGAGCACACGATCGGATAACGCGATATCGGCGAGATCGTCGCGAAACGCGTTGATGCGCGGATCGAGCCGAACCGATGGACCGGCGAGCCGGAAACTCTTAGCCGTGCTGGAGGATGAGTCCGCGCTCGTCCGGTGCCCGGCCTGCGCTGCCGCCGCCGCGTTCTGCGACTCCGTCGAGGTTGCGTCCGAAGCGTTCAAGGAAGTCCTGTCCCATGGGCGTTTTGGCGACGAACACATTGCGGCGGTCCGCATCGTCGCGCACGCGGCGCAGATAGCCGAGCGCGCCGAGAGTATTCAAGGCGCGCGTGATCACCGGCTTGGACACGCCGAGGCGCTCGGCGAGGCCGCGCACGGTGTGCGGACCCTGGGTGAGATAGACGATCATCATCAACGCCATCTGGCGGTTGGTGAGATCGGGCTGGCCCGAGCGCACATAGGCGATCAGGGTCTGCATCCAGCGGCTGAGGGCTTGGTCGGGCACGGTCTCGCTCCGGCGAATTGCTGTCATGATTGCGTCGTATAACCAGCAAAAGCCGTTTTCGTTGCGGAACAGATCGGAAATGCCTGATCCGGATCAGTTCGCGTAGCGACGGCGCAACATCTCCCAGGCGGCGCGCAGACCGAGCGCGTCGCCGCCTTTCGGCCGGCCCGGCCTGTTCGCGGCGCGCCAGGCGAAGGTATCGAGATGGGCCCACGGCGTGCCTTCCGGCACGAAGCGGCGCAGGAAGAGCGCCGCGGTGACCGAGCCCGCCATCGGCCCGTCCGCCATGTTGCCGAGATCGGCGACGTCGGAGGCCAGCAGCTCGTCATAGCCGTCCCAGAGCGGCATCCGCCACAAGGGGTCACTCACCGTTTCGCCGCCGGCGAGCAGGACGCTGGCGAGGGCGTCGTCATTGGCGAACAAGGCCGGCAGGTCCGGCCCGAGCGCCACCCGCGCCGCCCCGGTGAGGGTCGCGAAATCGAGGATCAAGTCGGGCTTCTCTTCGCCCGCCCGCGCGAGCGCGTCGCCGAGAATCAGGCGACCCTCCGCATCGGTGTTGCCGACCTCGACGGTGAGGCCCTTGCGGCTCTTCAGGATGTCGCCGGGCCGGAAGGCAGCGCCCGAGACAGCATTTTCGACCGCGGGAATGAGCAAATGCAGCCGGACCGGCAGCCTCAGGCCCATGATGAGCCGCGCCAGCGCCAGTGCGTGGGCCGCCCCGCCCATGTCTTTCTTCATCAATCGCATGCCCGAGGACGGCTTGATGTCGAGCCCGCCGGAATCGAAGCAGACGCCCTTGCCGACGACCGCGATCCGGGGATGGCGCCGGTCGCCATATTCGAGCTCGATCAGGCGCGGCTCGCGGCCCGGCGCCGCGGCGGCGCCGACCGCCGCGACCATCGGATAGCCTTCATTGAGCGCATGGTCGCGGGTGACGCTGACCTTGGCGCCGAACTGGTCGGCAAGCGCCAGTGCGGCCGTCTCGAGCTCGGCCGGCCCGAGGTCGCCGGCCGGGATGTTGACCAGATCGCGAACCAGGAAGGTCGCTTCGGCGAGCGCCACCGTCTCGTCGATCCGCGCCGGTTCGTCGGCAAGCAAGACGCGCGCGCCCTTGCCGTTCTTCTTCTCCTTGTAGCGGTCGAAGCGATACTGGCCGAGCAGCCAGCCGAGCATTGCCGGCCCGGGCCCGCGCTCCGCAACGCGATAGGTTCCTTCCGGCAAGCTTTCCGCCGCTTTGGCGAGGCACCAGACGGAAAGTTCCTCGACATTGGCGACGCCCAGCACCACCGCCCATTCGTCGCGCTCGCCGGGCAGGATGGCGAGCTGGAAGCCCTCGCCCTGGAAGCCTTGTGCCGCGACCGCGCCGCGCACCCGCGCCGGCTGCGCTTTGAGCCAGGCGTCGACTATGTTCTTGTCGATGAGATGGAGGGCGGTCGCGCGTTGGCCCTTGTCGGCCTTGAGCAGAGCGGAGAGGTCGGTCACGCGGGCGCTCCTAGCGGATCGGCGCGGCGACAGCGAGCCTCGGTGCATCGCGGCTGAAACGCAAAGAACGCACAACAGTCGCGAGGCTTTCACAATGCGCGAACATAACGGTCGCCGGGGCCCGAATCCGGGCCGCGAGCGGAAAGGGTTTTCGATGCACAGCACCGCCGCCCACCCCCAAGAGATCATGCGAACCGAGCAGGTCGCGGGCGCCTATGGCAGATGGGCTCCCGTCTACGATCTCGTCTTCGGCCCGGTCTTCCGGCGCGGCCGGGTCGACTCGATCCGGGTCGCCGAGCGAATCGGCGGCCGCATCCTGGAGGTCGGAGTCGGGACGGGCATCTCGCTCTCAGCCTATAGCCGCGCCAACCGGCTCTACGGCGTCGATATCTCCGAGCCCATGCTCGAGAAGGCGCGCCGGCGCGTGGCCGCGCTCGGCCTCGACAATGTCGAGGCGATCGACGTCATGGACGCCGAGAATCTCAACTTTCCCGACGATTCGTTCGACGTCGTCGTGGCCCAATATGTCATCACCTCGGTGCCCAATCCGGAAAAGGCGCTGGACGAATTCGCCCGCGTCGTACGGCCGGGCGGCGAGATCGTGATCACAACCCGGGTCGGCGCCGAAAAGGGCGTGCGCAAGGCGATCGAGAAGACGCTGATGCCGGTGACGCAGCGCCTCGGCTTCCGCACCGAATTTCCTTGGGAGCGCTACACCGACTGGGCGGCGCGCACGCCGTCGGTGCGGCTGATCGAGCGACGCGCGCTGCCGCCGCTCGGCCATTTCAGCCTCGTCCGCTTCGAGAAGCTGGCGCAGGCATCCTAGGGCGGAACCGGCAACTCAAACTCAATCAGGCAGGGGCGAAAAATGAACGGCTTCAAGGAATTGCTGAACGAGCTTCGCTGGGACGATCATCGCTATTATCACCATAGCCTGATCAACCAGAGCCTCCACTTCCTGAGCGCGAGCACATTCATCTGCGCCTATATCCTGCTCTTCCACGATCCCGCGCTGGCGAGCCTGCTGGGCTGGCTGGTGGCGATGACCAGCCGCCAGGCGGGTCACTTCTTCTTCGAGCCGAAGGGCTATGACGAGGTCAATCAGGCGACGCACGAATATAAGGAAGAGATCAAGGTCGGCTACAATCTGTTCCGCAAATGGGTGTTCATGTCGATCTGGATGGCGACGCCCCTGCTGCTCTGGCTCGATCCGACTGCGCTCGGCCTGTTCGTTCCGCATGACGGCCCGGTCGAATTCGTCCGCCATCTCGGCCTGCTCTGGCTGGGGCTTGGCGCCGCCGGGCTGGTGTTCCGCACCGTGCAGCTGTTCTTCATCCGCGACATCGAGACCGGGCTCGCCTGGGCGGCGAAGATCGTCACCGACCCGTTCAACGACATCAAGCTCTACTACAAGGCGCCGGTGCGGCTGCTGAAGGGCGAGCGGATCGACGGCGAGCTCGAGGACGAACTCGCCGCCGGCGCGCACTGATCACGCCGGCGCTCAGCCCTTCCGCCGCGCGGCGAACATTTCGCGCAGCAGCCGGCGGCGGATCGTCTTGTCAGTGAGGGCGGGATCGTGCGTCCACCATTGATCGTCCTGCATCGCATGCGCGGCGCGGACGAACCGCTCGGCGACCTCGGCGAAGTCGGCGTCGTCATAATTCAGGCTGAAGATCAGCCGGCCGGTGCCGACCCAGGACAAATGCAGCCCCTCGGCGCGGAGATAGTATTGCAGCATCCAGTTGTAGGGCGAGGGCGCGGCGAAGGTGACCGTCCAGATCGTCGAGAGATTGGCGACCGCGACCGGCACGCCCGCTTCGGCAAGGCGCGCGTTGAGCGTGGCGGCGCGTCCGTTCCAGCGCTCGTCGAGCCCATCGTAGAGCGCCCGGACCTCGGCGCTCTCGAAGCGGCTGAGGAAGGCGTTCATCGCGCCCATCACATAGGGATGGCTGTTGAACGTGCCGCGGGCGAAGCAAATGTCGCCGGGCCGGTCGTCGCGGTAGCGCTTCATCAGCGCATGCGGCCCGCAGATCACGCCGACCGGCAGCCCGCCGCCCAGCGTCTTGCCATAGGTCACCATGTCCGGCTTCGCGCCAAAATATTCGGCCGCGCCGCCGGGGGCGAGGCGGAAGCCGGTGAACACCTCGTCGAAGATCAGGACGATGCCGTTGGCGCGGCAGGTGTCGGCCAGCCGCCGCAGCCATGCGCCATAAGCGGCGCGGTCGACGCCGGCCGCACGGCTCGAATCGACCAAAGCGGAATCGGCCGGCGCGCCTTTGTTCGGATGCAGCGCCTGCAGCGGATTGACCAGCACGCAGGCGACATCCCTGCGGCTCGCCAGCGCGGCGAGCGCCTTGTCGGACATGTCGGCCAGGGTCAGCGTGCGGTCGGCCGGGACGGGGTTGCCGATGCCCGGCTGCACCTCGCCCCACCAGCCATGATAAGCGCCGGCGAAGCGAACGATGCGCGGCCGGCCGGTGTGGTAGCGGGCGAGGCGCACCGCCTGCATCACCGCCTCGGTGCCCGACATGTGGAACGAGACCTCGTCCATGCCGGACAGCGCCCTGAGCCGCGCGACATTGTCGGCGACGATCGGGTGGTAGCTGCCGAGCACCGGCCCCAGCCGGCCCGCCTCCTCGACCGCCTCGGCGATGCAGGCCTTGTAAACGTCATGGCCGAGAAGATTGGCGCCGTAGGAGCCGGCCAGATCGTAAAGGACATTGCCGTCCAGGTCGGTGAGCGTCACGCCGTCGGAGGACTCCATGAAGGCGCCGACCGGCAGGTGCTCGCGGACGTAACGGCTGAACTGGAAGGGCACCCGATAGGCGCCGGTAAACTGGAGATCCGACAGACCCTCGCGCGCCGCGGCGGTCAGCGCCACGCTCTTCGCGAAGCGTTCGGCATAGAGCGCGGAAAGACGCCGAAAGCTCGCCTCCCTCGTCGCCGCGACGTCCTCGGTGGGGTCGTCGGCGCGAAAGAAGCGGCGCTCGTCATAAGCGTAGAAGGGGATCAGTCCCGCCACCCGCTTCGCCATCCGCACATGGCCGCTGAGGGAGCGATGCTTGGCCCGCGACAGGATCAGCCTTCGGCGCACCGCGCCGAGGGTGAGGAGGCTGACGACGCCGGTCACGGCCGCGGTCGCCCATGTCGTTTTGTTCCGCATCGACGGCAGCGCTACGACAGGCCGGGGTATCAAATATGACAGTGCGCCACCGTCTGATGGGCCTGCTGCTGCGCGACGACGTCAATTTCGCGCTGACCAATCGCCTGCCGCGCCGATCGGCGACGCGGTGGATGGGCAATCTGAGCAAGATCGAAAACCCGCTGGTGCGGGTCCCTTCGATCGCGCTGTGGCGCTTCTTCGCCGATCCCGATCTCGATCAGGCCCGCGAGACGCGGTTCCGCAGCCTCCATCACGCCTTTACGCGTGATCTCATGGACGGTGCGCGACCCTTTGATTCCACGCCGAAAATTCTGGCAAGCCCCTGCGATGCGATCGTCGGCACCTGCGGCCGGGTCGAGGCGGGCCGGCTCTATCAGGTGAAAGGGCGGGACTATGCGCTGTGCGACCTGCTCGACGGCGAGGCGGACGAGTTTGCGGAGGGCAGCTTCGTGACGCTCAGGCTCACCGCCGGCATGTATCACCGCTTCCATGCACCGCACGCTCTGACCGTGGAGCAGGTGCGCTACATCCCCGGCGACGCCTGGAACGTGAACCGCGCCGCCCTGAATCGCGTCGAGCGTCTCTATTGCCGCAACGAGCGGGCGGTGATCGCGGCCCGGCTCGCGGCGAGCGGCCATCCGATCCTGCTCGTCCCGGTCGCGGCGATCCTCGTCGCCGGCATCCGCCTCCACTTCGCCGGCGACGGCCGGCTGTTGCGCGACGGCGGCGCGCGGACGATCCCGTGCGACACGCGGCTGGAGAAGGGTGAGGAGATGGGCTGGTTCGAGCATGGCTCGACGATGATCGTCCTCGCGCCGCATGGCTTCGCGCTCGCGGACGGGATCGAAGATGGCGCCCGCATCCGCGCGGGACACGCGCTTATGCGGCTGCCCTGACAGGCCAGCCGGAATCGGAGCAACGGTCCTTGCGGTTACAGGCGGAGATGGATGCCGCGCCGGTGCAGCGGGATCAGCAACGCCAGCACGATGAGCAGTACCGCCAGCGCATAGAGGAACGACGCGAGCCAGGGGGCGTGGAGCACGCCGTCGATCGCCGCAAAGCCGGCGGCCTGGAAGCCCAGCCGGATCCCCGCCAGGCCGATCAGCAGCGAGACGACGTAGCCCAAGATCGCGTTCATTCCGAACACGTCGAACGGCCGGAGCGCGCGACGGACTGCTGGACTCCGCGTCGCGACGATGCAGCCGGCGAAGAGCAAGGCTGAAAGGCCGGTCGAGAGCAGAACGTAGCTGCTCGTCCAGATCCGCTTGTTGATCGGGAAAACGGGCGCGAGGGCGAGGCCGAGCAGGACGAGCGCGACTCCGGCGAGCGCGATCCATGAAGTGGCGCGATCGGGAGCGCGCTGCCACGCCAGCGCGGCGAGCAGGCCGAACAGCACGTTGGCGGTGGCCGGCAAAGTGGAGAACAGTCCCTCGGGATCGTAGACAACATTGCCGGCGGCATCCCTGCCGAGCCGCCACATATGGTTCGCGCTGACGACCGCGCGATCGACCCATCCGGCGAGATTGCCTTCGGGCGTGAAATCGCCGCCGAGCGTCATCGCCGCCCAATAGCCGAGCAGCAGGACGGCGATGGCGATGAGTATCGCGATCGGGTTTAGGCTGGCCCTGCCGTCGGGCGCGCGGCGCGCGGTGAGGATCGCGAAGGTCGCGGCGAGGCCAAAGCAGAGGCCGAGGCGCGGCAGCACGCCGAAGACGCGGAACATCTCGATGCTCGGCCGCGCGAGCATCTGCCACGCCCAGCCGATCGCGATCAAAGCGAAGACCCGCCACGCGACGCGACGCCAGAGCTGCGCGTCGATGGTGCGCGGGAAGGACAGCCCGAGCGCGACGCCCATCGCGCAGAGGAAGGCGGGAAAGACGAGGTCGGTCGGCGTAAAGCCATGCCATTCGGCATGGTCGAGCGGCCACCAGACATGCTCGCTCGATCCCGGCGTGTTGACGATGATCATCCCGGCGACGGTGAGCCCGCGAAAGCTGTCGAGCGCGGCGAGGCGAGGGCGGGGTGGGGCTTGCATGAAGCCCATCCTAGGCAGCTTTGCCCCTGTTCGTCACCCGGCCATGCGCGGCACGGGCGCGCCGAACAAGTCATGCTCGTCGGCATCCTCGATCATGACTTTCACGATGTCGCCCTGGGCGAGATGGCCAGCGTCGCGCAGGTGCACCTCGCCGTCGATCTCCGGCGCGTCCGCCGTGGAGCGACCGGTGGCACCGGCCGTCTCGGCATCGACGGCGTCGATGATCACATCGAGGGCGCGGCCGACCTTGGCCCGCAGCTTGGCGGCGGAGATTGCGGCGCTCTTCGCCATGAAGCGGGCGTAGCGCTCCTCTTTCACCTCTTCCGGCACCGCGCCGGGCAGGCTGTTCGCCGCCGCGCCCTGCACCGGCTCGAAGCGGAACGCGCCGACCCGGTCGAGTTGCGCCTCGTCCAGCCAGTCCAGCAAATATTCGAAATCCGCGTCGGTCTCGCCGGGGAAACCAGTGATGAAGGTCGAGCGGATCGCGATGTCGGGGCAGATCTCCCGCCAGCCGCGGATGCGCTCCAGAACTTTCGCCTCGTTGGCCGGGCGGCGCATCGCCTTGAGAACGCTGCGGCTGGCATGCTGGAAGGGGATGTCGAGATAGGGGAGGACCAGCCCCTCGGCCATCAGCGGGATGACCTGATCGACGTGCGGATAGGGATACACATAGTGAAGCCGCACCCAGGGCGCGATCCGGCCGAGCGCGCGGGCGAGATCGGTCATGTGCGGGACGATCTCGCGGCCTTTCCACATCCGCGGCTCCTTGCGGATATCGACGCCATAGGCCGACGTGTCCTGGCTGATGACCAGCAGCTCCTTCGTGCCCGCCGCGACCAGCTTCTCGGCCTCGCGCAGGATCGCGTCGGGGCGGCGGCTGACCAGGTCGCCGCGCAGGCTCGGGATGATGCAGAAGGCGCAGCGGTGATTGCAGCCCTCGGAAATCTTCAGATAGGAATAGTGGCGCGGCGTCAGCTTCAGGCCGGCATCCGGCACCAGGTTCAGATAGGCGCTCGGCGGGATCGGCGCGGCGACATGGACGGCACCGACCACCTCCTCATATTGATGCGCACCGGTGATCGCGAGCACGTCCGGGAAGCGCGCGCGGATGACCTCCGCCTCCTTGCCGAAGCAGCCGGTAACGATCACCCGGCCGTTCTCGGCGATCGCCTCGCCGATCGCCTCCAGACTCTCCTCCTTGGCGCTGTCGAGGAAGCCGCAGGTGTTGACCAGCACCACGTCCGCGCCGGCATAGTCCGCGGACAGGGCATAGCCGTCCGAGCGGAGCTTGGTCAGGATGCGCTCTGAATCGACGAGGTTCTTCGGACAGCCGAGCGAAACCATGCCGACCTTGGGCGAGGCGGGGAGTTCGAGTTCCATTGGAAGGCGCGCCACATAGTGCGTCCGCCGCGATTTTCATAGGCTCGGGCGGGGATTCCGGGATTCTCCGCTTGGCTCGAAAGCAAAACCGTTCGGCTCCTCCCTATTGTCAACTCTAGCAGTAGAGTTATCATTCGGGCTCGTCATCGGGGAGATTCGCGATGGGGAAGCATGAGCAGCTGAAGGCGGGCCGCCAGATAGGGGAGACCCCCGACTGGCAGGCCGGCATCTTATGGCGATCCCTTGACAGGATGCGCATCGAACCGGAAGGCGCCGCCCTGACGTTCGTTGCCAGGCTTGCCTGCGAAAATGGGTGGAGCGCCGCTTATGCGGATGCGGTGTTCGGGGAATATCGCCGCTTCCTCTATCTTGCCGCGACGAGCGATCAGCCGGTCACCCCGTCGGAGGACGTGGACCAGGCCTGGCATCTCCATCTCGGCTATTCGCGCCATTATCGGGACGTGCTCTGCGGCCAGATTCTTGGCCGCGCCCTGCACCATGAGCCGACGGCCGGCGGCCGCGACGAGGCGGTGCGCCATCATAGTCAATATGAGGCGACCCTTTGGCTCTACGGGAAAACCTTTGAATCCTCGCCGCGGGCCGACATCTGGCCGAACGCCGGCACGCGCTTCGCCGCGCGGCCGCAATGGGTGGATCGCGCGCGCTACTGGCTGGTGCCGAAGGCGCTGACCGGCCGCGCGGCCGGGCTTGCGGCGGCGACGGCCCTGCTTGGCGCCTGCACGATGTTCTCCTCCGATGACGGAGGCCCAAGCACCCTGACCTATGTGCTCGCCATCGTATCCGTTCTCGTGATTTTCGCTGGCCTCCTCGCTTTCGCGAGGTTCGGCGAATGGAGGCAACATATGAGCGGTCGGAGCTGCAGCGGCAGCTGTGGCGGGTCCGCGGGCGGAACGAGCGGTGACGGCAACGGCTGCGGCGGAGGCGGTGGCGGCGGCGGTTGCGGAGGAGGCTGTGGTGGCTAGCGGCGCCTGCCCTTGCAAGCGTCACATCGCGACCCTAATTCGCCCCTGCGGACCGGGCCCCTCTGGCGGCGCCTTTGGGCGACGTGATGTCGGACCGCATCGGGAAGGCTCGATGCAGGTTCTTGGCCCTTAAGCGCCCGCATCTCCTCCCGATCGACATGGCTCAACGAGGAGAATTCAACATGGCGAATCCCGGACCGATGGTCTGCCCGGTCGACGGCGCGACGCTGACAATGTCCGAGCGGCAGGGGATCGAGATCGATTATTGCCCGACCTGCCGCGGCGTCTGGCTCGATCGCGGCGAGCTCGACAAGATCATCGAGCGCAGCCAGGCCGCCGAAGGGCTCGGCGCGGCGGGGGCGAGGGGCGTGCAGCCCGTCCACCAGGCGCCGCCACAACAATATTATGGCGACGACGCCCATTACCGGCACGGGGGGCATCACAGCCATCGCCGTAAGTCGTTCCTGTCCGAGCTGTTCGACTAGGGCGCCCTCGCGGGTCATCACTCGCCAGAATGCGGCGGGGGCGGAACGAACCGCCCCCGCCGCGCGGCGCCTGGGCGCTACCGGGTCCGCGAGAACAGGGCCGTCATTTCCGCCTGCGAGACCGCCTGGTTGCGATCGGCGTCGGCCCGGGCGAAGGCGGCGGTGAGCTGGGCCTCGCTCGGCGGCGATGCCTGGCCAGGCCTGCGGGCCATCAGCTCGCCGACCCAGGCGCTGAACTCGGCCTGGTTGAGTGACCCGTCGCCATTGCGGTCGCGCGCGGCGAACTCGGTCTGGACGAGCTGGGCGGTTTCGGCGGGTGAGGCGGCGCGCGGTTGCTCCGCCGCCGGCGCTTGCTCGCCGGCCGGCGGCGTAGAGGCGGGTTCCTGCATGTTCTGGGCGGCCGCCGGCACGGCGCTGAGCATAAGACCGGCAAAAAGAGCGACGAGGCGCATCGGGTTTCCTTTGCAAGCTGCGAGGATGTTTGTGGAATCGGCAATGACCCCCACGGCCACGCCGATCGGCCCCGAACCGGCCTCGCGCGCGCTTGTTCCCGGCGCAGCGTCGCTTCGTCGCGTCAGGCGCTCGCCAGAGCCATGAGCCGTGCGGCCGGAGCGGTCGCCGGCCGGCGGATGCTCAGGAATAGAGCGCGGCGAGCCGCTCCATCGACGCCTCATGGGTGAGATCGAGGTGGAGCGGCGTCACCGACACGAAGCCGTCGGCGATCGCCTCCAGATCGGTGGCGTGGCCCGGCGTATGGATCATCGGCCCCAGCCCGAACCAGTAATAATTGTAGCCGCGCGGATCGGCGCGCTTGACGATCCGGGTGCGGCCATAGTCGCGCAATCCCTGGCGGACGACGCGGACGCCCCGAACCTCCTCGGGCGGCAGAGCGGGGAAGTTGACATTGACCAACGTCCGGCTCGCCATCGGCGTGGCGATGAGCGGCTTCAGCACCCGCTCCGCCCAGGCTTCGGCCGCCGCGAAGGGCACGGCGTCGCCCATGCCCTCGCGCGAATAGCTCTGCGACAAGGCGATCGAGGGGATGCCGGCGAGGGCGCCTTCCATCGCCGCCGAGACGGTGCCCGAGTAAGTCACGTCCTCGCCCAGGTTTGCGCCGCGATTGACGCCGGAAAGGATGAGGTCGGGCGGGCTGTCCTTCATCAGATTGGCGAGGCCCATCATCACCGCGTCGGTCGGCGTGCCGGTGACGCAGAAGCGCCGCTCGCCGAGCTTCCGGAGGCGCACCGGCGTGGTCAGGGTCAGCGAATGGCCGGCACCCGATTGCTCCTCGGTCGGCGCGACGATCCAGAGGTCGTCGGAAAAGGCGCGGGCGATCGCCTGCAGCACCTTCAGCCCCGGCGCGTTCACGCCGTCGTCATTGGTGAGCAGGATCCGCATCACTAGCGGCTATGGCGGCTCGCCGCGCGGGCGGCAACCATCGCGCCGCCTGTTTCGTTGATGGGCGGAAACCGGCGATGGAGTGTGCGATGCAGCTGCCCAACAATAGCCTCGTTCTGGTGGCGGATGGGCGCAAGTCCCTGTTCTTCCGCAACGAAGGCGACGGCGCGTTCCCCAACCTTTCGATCGAGGACAAGGCGGAGTTCGCTAATCCCGCGCATCATGAGCAGGCAAGCGACACCGCCGGCCAGTCAATGAAGACGATGGACGGCCGCGGCGGATCGATGGAAGAGGTCGATTTCCACCGGCAGGAAGAGGACCGCTTCGCCGCCGAGCTTGCCGAGACACTGAAGTCACGCGCCCTCGCCAACGAGTTCGAGGCGCTGATCATCGTCGCGCCGCCGCGCACGCTCGGTGCGCTCAGAAAGCATTATCACAAGGAGGTTGAGCGGCGGATCCTCGGCGAGGTGCCGAAGGATCTGGTCAACCTGCCGGTGCCGGAAATCGAGAAGGCATTGCAGGGCGCCTGAGCGACGACCTGACCAAAAGAAAAAGGCCCCGCCCGGTTGGTCCGGACGGGGCCTCTTTCAGGCTCGGTGCTGCCAGCTCAGGCGGAGCGCCTGCCGAGCCGCTTCCTGGCGATCAGCGCCGCGGCGCCGGCGCCGAAGAGCAGGATCATCGGCGGCGCCGGGACCGGCGTGCCGCCGTTCGAGCCGCCATTGCTGCCGCCGCTCGACGAGGAGGTCGAGCTGCTCGAAGCCGAGGAGGCGGACGAGGACGACGCGCTGCTGGTCGAGCTCGACGTGCCGCCGCCGAAGCTCGACGAAGAAGAGGTGGTCGACACGCTGCCGCTCGAGGTCGAGCTGCCGCCCGTGGAGGTCGAGGTGGACGAGCCGCCCGTCGAGGTCGAACTGCCGCCGGTCGAGGTGGAGCTCGAGACGCCGCTCGACGTCGAGACGCTACCGGTCGAGGTCGACACGCCGCTCGACGTCGAGGTCGAGACGTTGATCGTCGTGCCGCTGCTGCCGCCCGACGAGCTGCTGCTGCCGCCGAAGAAGCCGCCCGAGAAGAAGCCTCCGCCGAAGCCGAAGCCGCTGCCCCCGGAACCGCCGACGACCACCAGGCCGCTGGAGCCCCCGCTCGACGCGACTTGGGGCGGCGGAGGCGCGAAAACCGGGGGAATGATCATCCGCGAAGTGGTGACCGCGCCGGCGCCGGCGCCCGCCGCGCAGACTGTGCGGCGCACGGTACGCCGGACGACCCGGCCGCGGGTGGTGCGGCGGTAGCTGGTCCGGCTGCCGGTCCAGCGGCTGGTGCTGCTGGCCTGGGTGGCGGTGCGGGCATGCGCCGACTGGACGAGGGACGGACGCGCCGGTGGATTTTCCGCCACATAGACGGCGCCGCCGCCGACCATCGCGCCTCCGCAGGTGCAAGCGCAAAGTTGCGCGAGAGCCATTCTTACCGACATGAGCAGCATCCTGTTCCTGGCCTGAGGGTCGATGACGAAGCGGTCGCCAAGTCGTTCGGCCGATCGGGCACTAAGCAGCGAATGCAAACGATCGGTTTAAGCGCAAGCGCGTTAACCATCTTCATGGCCTTTGGCGGCCCGATTTGGGCCTCGCACGGCGATTGCGTCCCATTACTGGACAGCGCCCGGGGCGGAGTGAACGAGCACTTGGCCGCGACTTGATGGTCAGGCGGGCGATGACGGGCGCAAACGAATCACCTCGCTCCCGATTCGCCGCCACCGATCTGTGCCGGGCGGCATCCGGACCGCGCCCGCCGATGTGATATTTTCGCTCTATGTTAGCGTGGCTTGCCGGGCTTTCGCGGCAACTGTATAGGCGCGCCCCGGGGCGGGAGACAGAAAATGCCGGTTACAGGCTCGCCCGCCCCGTGTTCGGACCCGGTCTCAAAAGGCCGGGAAATGGAGTGGAGGGGTAATGGCTACGCTTCACAGTGACGCTTTTGGTGCGCGTGCCGACGGCAGCTACCGGCCGTCCGCCAATGAAGAATTCATGAGCGCCGAGCAGATCGCCTATTTCCGGCAAAAGCTGCTTGGCTGGAAGGACGCCATCGTCCGGGAATCGCGGGAGACGATGACGGCGCTCGCCAGCGGCCCGATCCAGGAAGCGGATCTCACCGACCGCGCCTCGAGCGAGACCGACTGGGGTATTCACCTGCGCACCCGCGACCGGCAGCGCAAGCTGATCTGCAAGATCGATTCGGCGCTGAGAAGGCTCGAGTCCGGCGAATATGGTTTTTGCGAGGTAACCGGCGAGCCGATCGGCCTCGCCCGGCTGGAGGCACGGCCGATCGCGACGATGACGGTCGAGGCGCAGGAGCGGCACGAGCGCAACGAGCGCATCTCCCGCGACGATTGACCTCCGGCGGCGCCGCCTCGGCGCTTGTCGATGAATGAGGAACGCCGCTCCTCCGGGCGGGAGAAGCGGCGGCTGGCTTCGGCTAGTGGTGGGTCAGCCCCGCCATCTCTTCCTTGATCTTGAGCTTTTCCTTTTTGAGCCGGTGCAAGGTGGCCGTGTCTGGCAGCGGGCGCTGGTTTTCTTCTTCGATCTGGGCCTCGAGCCCCGCATGCTTGGCCTCGAGGGCCGACATGTGCGCCTCCTGCATGAACACGCCTCCTTCTTTGCTAACGACGGACTCCATCTAACCATCCGACGGGGGAATTGTCTCCCCTCGCAACCGCCGACTGTCCGATATCGACGGCGACTTGTCGAGAGCCTATCATGCCGGCTCGGCCGGCGAAGGGGAACGGATGGCTGACGATACAGGTGCCGGCGCCGGCTTGGGCGCGAACGAGGCGGCGATCCGGCTGGCGACGCTGAGAACGGAGCATCGCGATCTGGACGCGGCGATCGACGCTCTCCGTCAATCGGTCAATCTCGATCAGCTCCGGCTCGCGCGGCTCAAGAAGCGCAAGCTCAGGCTCAAGGACGAGATCGCGCTGCTGGAGAGCCGCCAGGTCCCTGACATCATCGCCTGACAGCGTTTTCTTTTGGGACTCGGTAAGTAACTTTTCGGCGTTCCCGCTGCGCCCCGCCTGTGCCAATCCATTGCCATGGCGACCATCCTCAGGGAACCCGACGTCGCGGCCAAGTGGGTCGATGCGCTCTATATCGAGGCGATGGTGCTCGCCGATGAGGCGCGCTCCTATTTCGACAATCAGGCGCGCGACGACCGGCTGGCGCTGGTGCCGGCCGACCGCGTCGCTTTGTCCTGCGAGTCGCTCCGCGTGACGACCCGGCTGATGCATGTCATCGCCTGGCTGCTCAACCAGCGCGCCGTGCGCGCCGGCGAGCTGACCCGCGCCGAGGCGGCGACGCCGGAGCGACGGCTCGGCGATGCCGCTCCCCCGGACGCCGATCTGCTGCCGCGCCTGCCGGAAGCGGCGGCCGAGATCATCCAGGCGAGCAGCGACCTCTACGATCGCGTCCGCCGCCTCGATCATGGCGCGATCGCCGACGAGGCCCCCGCCAGCCCGGCGCGCGGCCTGATCAGCCGGCTGGAGCGCTCGCTCTAAGGCGTGTATCGCGGCCCTCGTTCCAGGAGGGCCCAAATGGCTGACCAGATGACCGGCGGCTGCATGTGCGGGCGGATCCGCTATAGCGTCAACATCGACGGCAACGACGCCTATCTCTGCCATTGCCGGATGTGCCAGCGCGCCACCGGCAGCGTCTCGATCGCGTTCACGAATGTGAAGAAGTCGGACGTTGCGTGGGAGCATGAGCCCGACTGGTATGAATCCTCGCCGATTGCCGGCCGGCCTTATTGCCGGGAATGCGGTACCTCGCTGGGGTTCGCTCACCCCGATCATCACAAGATGGACCTCACTGTCGCTTCCTTCGACGATCCGTCGCGCTTCCGGCCGACCGGCCATTTCGGCGTCGAGAGCATGCACCGCGCCTGGCTCAACACCGAGGGCTTGCCGGAGCAGCGCGCCGACGAATATCAGGTGCTGATCGACCGCTGGGCCAGGTCCGGCACCGAAATGCCGGCCTAAGGATGCGCTTCCACCACCCGGCGGTCCCGATCGTTCTCACCATATTGCTGCTCGATTCGATCGGCTTCGGCATCGTCCTGCCGGTGCTGCCGGATCTGATCGTCCATCTCGGCCAGGTCTCGCTCGCCGAGGCGACGCGCATCGCGGGCTATATGCTCGTCGCTTATGCCCTGGCGCAATTCTTCGCCGGGCCGGTGCTCGGCAATCTCGGCGACCGCTTAGGGCGGCGGCCGATCCTGCTCTTCTCGGCGATCGCCTTCGCGCTCGATTATCTGCTGATGGCCGCGGCGCCGACCCTCGCCTGGCTGTTCGTCGGGCGGGCGATCGCCGGAATCGCCGGCGCGACCTACGGGCCGGCCAACGCGGTGCTCGCCGATATAACGGAACCGGAGAAGAGGGGCGCGACCTTCGGCCTGATGGGCGCGGCGTTCGGGCTCGGCTTCATCCTCGGCCCGGCGATCGGCGGGCTGCTGTCGGATTTCGGAACGCGGGCGCCGTTCATTGTCGCGGCGGTTCTCGCTGGGGCCAACGCGATCTGGATCGCGTTCAGCCTGCCGGAGACCTTGCCGGCCGAGCGTCGCCGCCCGTTCCACTGGCGCGACGCCCATGTCTTCGGCGCGTTTCGGCCGCTCTTCCATGCCGGCGGCGCGACGCCGCTGCTGGTCGCGGCCCTGCTCTGGCAGCTCGCCCACTTCGTCTATCCGGCGACCTGGGCCTTCTGGGCTGGGCTCGCGATGCACTGGGATGCGACGGCGATCGGCTGGTCGCTCGCCGCCGCCGGGCTCGCCATGGCGCTCGCCCAAAGCCTGGTCACCGGCCCGGCGATCGCCCGCTTCGGAGAGGCGCGGACGGTGGTGATCGGGATGCTGGTCGGGGGATCCAGCTTCCTGCTCTACGTGCTCGCGCGGGAAGGGTGGCAGGTCTATGCGATCATCTTCTTCAGCGCGTTGCAGGGGCTGGTCTGGCCGTCGCTCAACGCCCTGCTGTCGCGGATGACCGACGCGTCGCACCAGGGCGCTTTGCAGGGCGGGATGGCGAGCATCGCCAGCATCGCCGCGATCATCGGGCCGCTGGCGATGACCCAGGCCCTGGCGTTCGGCGCCGAGCGGGGTCAGCCGGGGGGCGCCTTCCTGCTCGCTTCCGTGCTTGTCCTATTGGCGTTGCTGATCGTTGTCTTCGGCGTGGTCCGAAGGCTGACGCCCGCGCCGGAGGCCGAATGACACCGGGTATGCACAGCTTCGCCGCGCCGGATGGCGTCACGCTCGCCTGGCATGAACTGGGCGAAGGGAGGCCGGTCGTGCTGCTGCACGGTCTCTTTTCGGATGCCGAGACAAACTGGCTGAAATTCGGCCATGCCGCGACGATCGCCGCCGCCGGCTTCCGGGTGATCATGCCCGATCTGCGCGCGCACGGCATCAGCGCGAAGCCGCACGATCCGTCGGCTTATCCGGCGGACGTGCTCGCCGACGATGGGCTGGCGCTGCTCGCCCATCTGCGCCTCCGCGACTATGACCTTGGCGGCTACTCGCTCGGCGCCCGGACCTCCGTCCGGATGGTGGTGAAGGGCGCGCGGCCTCGGCGGCTGATCATCTCCGGCATGGGACTGACCGGGCTCACCGACACAATTGCCCGTGGCGACCATTTCAAGCGCATCCTGACCGACCTCGGAACGCATGAACGCGGCTCGCCGGAATGGCTGGCGGAGGCGTTCCTGAAGACGACCGGCGGCGATCCCGAGGCGCTGCTGCCGCTGCTCGACAGCTTCGTCGATACCACCGAAGCCGAGCTTCGCGCGATCCCGATGCCGACTTTGGTCCTCCAGGGCGCCGACGATCACGACAATGGCGAGGCCGAGCAGGTGGCCGCGCTCATTCCCGATGCGACCTTCGTCGAGGTGCCGGGCAATCATATGAGCGCGGTGACCAAGCCCGATCTGGGCCGCGCGATGGCGGCGTTCCTCGCCCGTTGACGGCGGTCCGGGCCGGGTTCAAACAGCCGCGCCAGGGGCTCGGAATAACAGACCAGACGAGGATGTTCCGATGAAAAGCACGGTTTCCGCCATCGCTCTCGCCGCCGCGGCCTGCCTCGCCAGTGTCGGCGCCGCATCAGTCGCCGGTCAGACGCCCGCCGCGCAGCCCGGCGCCGCCGCCCAGCGCGCCGCGCCGACGAAGGCGGAAGCCGAGGCTTTCGTCGCTCGGGCGGAGCGCGAGCTCAGCGAATTCTCGGTCATCAGCGGCCGCGCCCAATGGGTGAACGCGACCTACATCACCGAAGATACCGACGCGCTCGCCGCTTATTTCGGCACGATCGGCACCCAGATGGGCGTCCGCTTCGCGGGCGAGGCGGCGCATTTCCTTCGCGCCCCCGGGCTCGATGAGCCGACGCGCCGCAAGCTCAACAATCTGCGCCTCGGCCTCACTTTGCCGGCGCCGACCACGGAAGGCGCGGCGGCCGAGCTCAACCGGATCTCGACCGACCTCTCGTCGCAATATGGCCGCGGCCGCGGGCGGATGGGCAACGAGACGCTGACTGGCAACGAGATCGAGGCGCGGATGGGCACCGTGCGCAACCCTGATCAGCTCAGGGAAATGTGGACGAGCTGGAACGACAATGTCGGCTCGCCGATGCGGGCCCAGTACCAGCGCATGACCGAGATCGCGAATGCGGGTTCGCGCGAGCTGGGCTTCGCCGACACCGGCGCGATGTGGCGCTCCAATTACGACATGACGCCGGAGCAGTTCGAGCAGCTGACCGAGCGGCTGTGGCAGGAGGTGCGGCCGCTCTACGAGCAGATCCACTGCTTCGCCCGCGCCGGCCTCAACCGCCAATATGGCGATTCCGTCCAGCCCGCGACCGGCCCGATCCGCGCCGATCTGCTCGGCAATCTCTGGGCCCAGGAATGGGGCAATATCTACGACATAGTCGCGCCGCGCGCCGAGGGCCAGCAGGCGGCCGCGCCGTACGATCTCACGGAGCTGTTGACCCGCGCCAACTACACGCCGGAGCGGATCGTGCGGGCGGGCGAGGGATTCTTCAGCTCATTGGGCTTCGCGCCGCTGCCCGAAACCTTCTGGCGCCGCTCGATGATCACCCAGCCGCGCGACCGCGAGGTGATCTGCCACGCTTCGGCCTGGGACGTCGACAATCAGGACGATCTTCGGATCAAGATGTGCACCCGGGTCAACGGCGACGATTTCGTCACCGTCCATCACGAGCTCGGCCATAACTACTACCAGCGCGCCTATAACCGGCAGCCCTTCCTGTTCATGAACAGCGCCAATGACGGCTTCCACGAGGCGATCGGCGACACGATCGCGCTGTCGGTGACGCCGGAATATCTGGTCCAGGTCGGCCTCCTCCAGCAGAACCAGCTGCCGACGCCCGATCAGGACCGCCAGCTGCTGCTCCGCCAGGCGCTCGACAAGATCGCTTTCCTGCCCTTCGGCCTGCTGATGGACCGCTATCGCTGGGGCATCTTCTCCGGCCAGATCACGCCGGACCGCTACCAGGCGGCGTGGGACGAGATGCGGCTGCGCTATCAGGGCATCGTCCCACCGAGCCCGCGCAGCGAGCGCAATTTCGACGCCGGCGCGAAGTATCACACCGCGGCGAGCGTCTCCTACACCCGCTATTTCCTCGCCCGCATCCTGCAGTTCCAGTTCTACGAGGCGGCCTGCCGGATGGCCGGCTGGCGCGGGCCGCTGCACCGCTGCTCTTTCTACGGCAATCGCGAGGTCGGCCGGCGGCTGAACGAGATGCTGGCGATGGGCTCGTCGCGGCCCTGGCCGGAGGCGCTGCAGGCCTTCACCGGCACCCGCGAGATGTCGGCCCGGCCGATGGTCGCTTATTTCCAGCCGCTGCTCGGCTGGCTGCGCGAACAGAATCGCGGCCGGCAATGCGGCTGGCAGGGCTCGGGCAGTCCGGCGGCCGGCACGGGTCGTCGCACGTCCCGTTGATCCCGTCGAAAAGACCGCGCGAACGGCGGCGATCCGCCGTTCGGAGAATTTGATGCGCGCGCTGATCGCTATTCCCCTGCTGTTGCTCGCCGCCCCTGCCGCGGCGCAGGTGCCGTTCAACCCGGCGGCGCCCGAGAACCGGCAGGTCATGCCCGCCTTCAATTACGACACGGTCGAGACCGTGCTGCGCCAGATCAACGCCCGGTTCGAGCGGCGCGGGACGGCGGTCCGGCCGGCGCTGCAGGTGCAGTTCGCCAACGGTCGTCGCGCGGCGATCCTGTTCGGGAGCTGCGAGCGGCAGGGCGCGGCTTGCAAGGCGATCAGCATCCAGTCGGTCTGGCCGCGCCCGCCGGCGGTGCCGCCCGAGCGGCTGGCCGCGAACATCCATCGCTTCAACCAGCGCTTCGCCTTTTCGTCCGCGCACGTCACCGCCGACGGCCGCGCCGCGATCCAGCGCTACCTCACCGCCGATTTCGGCTTTCTGCGCGGCGATCTCGCGGTGAACCTTTTGGTCTTCGCCAACATGGCCCAGCGTTTCCAGACCGAGGTGCTGCGCTAGTCGTCATTGCGAGCGCAGAGAAGCAATCCAGACTGGATTGCCGCGCCGCTTCGCGGCTCGCAATGACGGAGAACAGGACGCCTAAAGCTGCGCGAGCATGAACTCGGCACCGGAGACGCTGTAGGCGCCCGGCGCCTCGACGTTCAGCTCCTTGACCACGCCGTCGTCGACGATCGCCGACCAGCGCTGGCCGCGCTTGCCCATCCCGAATTTGGAGAAATCGGCGTCGAGGCCGAGCGCGGCGGCGAAATCGCCATTGCCGTCGGCGAACATTGTTACCTTACCCTCCGCGCCCGATGATTCGGCCCAGGCCTGCATCACGAAAGCGTCGTTGACCGACACGCAGGCGATCTCGTCCACGCCCTTCGCCGCCAGCTCGTCGGCTTTCTCGACATAGCTCGGCAGGTGGCGCGCGGAGCAGGTCGGCGTGAACGCGCCTGGGACGGAGAAGAGCGCGATCTTGCGGCCGGCGAAATAGGAGTCGCTCTCGACCGGTTGCGGCCCTTCGGCCGTCGCCTTGACCAGGGTCGTGCTGGGGATGCGGTCGCCAACCTGAATCGTCATGTCTGAACTCCTCGCGGGGGTGCGGGCGGGGCCTTAGCAATTGTCCGCGCGCGCGCCAAACGCCTATAACGATCCTGTGGATGCCCCTCGTTTCCTGTCCGGCCAGCTGCTGCTCGCCATGCCCGGCATCGGCGATCCGCGCTTCGAGAAAGCGGTGATCGCGATGTGCGTGCATGACGAGGACGGGGCGCTGGGCATCGGGCTGGGGCGCGTCGTGCCGCGGCTCGGCTTCCACGATCTTCTGAAGCAGCTCGACATCGCGCCCGGCGTGGCGCCCAATGCGTCGATCCATCATGGCGGCCCGGTCGAGCCGCAGCGCGGCTTCATCCTCCACACGCCGGATTGGGGCGGGCAGGACAGCATCGCGGTGAGCGACCGCTGGGTGCTGTCCGCCACGCTCGACATCCTCAAGGCGATCGCGGAAGGGAAAGGGCCGTCGCGCTGGATCGCTGCCCTCGGCTATGCCGGCTGGGGCCCGGACCAGCTCGAGAGCGAGATGGGCCGGCACGGCTGGTTCGTGACGCCGGGCGACCAGCATCTCCTGTTCGACTGCGACGTCGAATCGCGCTGGGCGACCGCCTTTCGCCAGGCCGGCATCGACCCGCGCCTGCTCGCGGCGGAATCCGGCACTGCGTAACTAAGCCGTTGATCCGTCGCATTTAACCTTGATCCTTCACGCCTCGCTTACCCCTCGGGCGCAGCCTCCCGACTCGGCCGGTCGCACTTCCGCGCCCGCCCGAGTGGACCGTGGGGGAATTGGACATGTGGGGACTGAGGAAGACCGGGCTCGCCGTGACGGCGGCCCTCATCATCGCGTCGCCGGCGCAGGCGACGATGAGCTGCTGGAACGACACCCAGACCGCGGCGGCGCAGGTGCGCAACCTGCAGTCGCGGCTGATGGTCGCATCGCGGCGCTGCGTCGCGATGGGCTATGACGTGACGCCGGCCTATAACCGCTTCGTGCGGGCGAGCCGGGAGACGATTCAGGGCGCGAACGGGGTGATCCTGGCGCAGTTCCGCGCCGGCCATGGCGGCGAGGCGCAGTTCCATTACGATCGCTTCGCGACGATGCTCGCCAACGCTTATGGCGCGGACGACACGAACGAGGAGCTGTGCGCCGAGACGGCGATGCTCGCCGACGAGGCGGCGCAGGCGGCCGGCGACGCACGGCGGCTGGTCGAGATCGCCGATCGGCTGGGCGCCGCGCCCGAGCTGCCCGGCGGCCGCTGAGGCCTCAGCTTCGCGTCGGCGGCGGCGCCATCTCCAAATTGATGAGCCTAACCGACATATAAAGATACCTTTATATTTGCATTCCGGGACGGTCGCGGCTAGTGGCCGAGCGCGCGACCGCCTTCGCTTCGGCGGTCCTTTTCATTTCTAAGGAGACCAGCCGTGGCGACGACTCTGGACGCCAAGCCAACCCGCGACAGCGGCAGTGCCCGATTCGACGATTATGTCGTCGCCGACATCAATCTCGCCGATTTCGGCCGCAAGGAGATCGAGATCGCCGAGACGGAGATGCCGGGCTTGATGGCGTTGCGCGCCGAATATGGCGCATCGAAGCCGCTGACCGGCGCGCGGATCACCGGCTCGCTCCACATGACGATCCAGACCGCGGTGCTGATCGAAACGCTGGCCGAACTGGGCGCCGAGATTCGCTGGGCCTCGTGCAACATCTTCTCGACCCAGGACCATGCGGCCGCCGCCATCGCCGCATCGGGCGTGCCCGTCTTCGCGATCAAGGGCGAGACGCTGGAGGAATATTGGAACTACGTCACCCGCATCTTCGACTGGGGGCAGGACACGACCTGCAACATGATCCTCGACGACGGCGGCGACGCCACCATGTTCGCGCTCTGGGGCGCGCGCGTCGAGGCGGGCGAGGCTTTGTTCGCGCCGACCAATGAGGAAGATGAAGTCTTCGTCGCGACGCTGAACCGTTTCCTCGCCGAGCGGCCGGGTTATCTCACGAAGACGGTCGAGGCGATCAAGGGCGTGTCCGAGGAAACGACCACCGGCGTCCACCGGCTCTATGACCTCGCCAAGAAGGGCAAGCTTCCCTTCCCGGCGATCAACGTCAACGACAGCGTCACCAAGTCGAAGTTCGACAATCTCTATGGCTGCAAGGAATCGCTGGTCGACGCGATCCGCCGCGGCACCGACGTGATGCTCGCCGGCAAGATCGCCTGCGTCGCCGGCTTCGGCGATGTCGGCAAGGGCTCGGCGGCGTCGCTTCGCAACGGCGGCGCCCGCGTCCTCGTCACCGAGATCGACCCGATCTGCGCGCTGCAGGCGGCGATGGAGGGCTATGAGGTGGTGACGATGGAGGAGGCCGTGAAGCGCGCCGACATCTTCGTGACGGCGACCGGCAACATGGACGTGATCACTCTGGATCACATGCGCGACATGAAGAACATGGCGATCGTGTGCAACATCGGCCATTTTGACAGCGAGATCCAGATCGCGGCGCTGGGCAATATGAAGTGGACCGAGATCAAGCCGCAGGTCGACGAGGTCCAGTTCCCCGACGGCAAGAAGATCATCGTCCTGTCGAAGGGCCGGCTGGTGAATCTCGGCAACGCGACCGGCCATCCGAGCTTCGTGATGAGCACCAGCTTCACCAACCAGGTGCTGGCGCAGATCGAGCTGTGGACCGGCGGCGACAAATATCAGAACGACGTCTACGTCCTGCCCAAGCATCTCGACGAGAAGGTCGCGGCGCTCCATCTCGACAAGCTCGGCGTGAAGCTGACCAAGCTCGACCAGCGCCAGGCCGATTATATCGGCGTGCCGGTCGCCGGACCGTTCAAGCCGGAGCATTATCGCTACTGATCCTCGCGTCGCGCTTCCGCTCGGCCCGCGTGCCGGTTAGAGACGCGGGAGGATGCTGCTCGGCCAAACCGCGATGATCGTGCTGGCGCTAGTCGCCGGCTTCTGGGTCGCGCTCGCGCTCTGGGCGACTTTGCGCGCTATGCGGCGCGCGCGGGAAGCCGCCGCCCTGTCGGACGGTGGCGCCCGGCATGAGGCGCTGCTGGCGGCCAGTCCGGCGGCGGCGCTGCTGATCGGCGCCTATGGGCTCCTCGAGGGCGACGAGCGGATCGCGCCGATGCTCGGGCTCGGCCGGCTGCCAGAGCGATGGACCGATTTGCGTGATGCGATCGCCGAAACCGCACCTGATCTCGACGCGCTGGTCGCCGACGCGGCGACCGGCGGTGTCGCCTCGCTCTCATTTACGCCGACGGGATCGGCCCGGGTGCTCAAGGTCGAGGCCGGGCCGGCGCCCGCCGGCTTCGGCGAAGGCGCGGTCCTGCTCTGGCTGCTCGACGCGACCGAGGCGGAACGACGGATCGAGGCGCTGGCGGAAAAGGTCGAGCGGCGCGGCGCCGCGCTTGACGCGCTGACCGCGCTCATCGAAGCGGCGCCGTTCCCGATCTGGCATCGCGGCCCGGACCTGTCGCTCACTTTGGTCAACAGCGCTTATGTGAAAGCCGTCGAGACAGAGGGCGCGGCGGACGTCGTGCGCGGCCAGATCGAGCTGATCGACGAGGCGGACGGGCACAGCCCGCTCGCCGACGCGGCGGCGGTGCGCGATGGCGGCGCGACCGTGCAGCGCATCCAGCCGGCGACGATCGGCGGCGAGCGCCGGGCGATGCGGGTGGTCGAGACGCCGCTCGCCGCCGGCGGGATCGCGGGCTATGCGATCGATGTCGAGGAAGAGGAGGAAGCGCGCGCCGCATTGGCCCGCTTCGCCGATGCGCAGCGCGACATGCTCGACCGGCTTTCGGCCGGCGTCGCCCAGTTCGGCCGCGACCGCGGCCTCGCCTTCTTCAATCAGCCCTTCGCGCGCCTGTTCGACCTGTCGGCCGATTTCCTCGCCGACCGGCCCGAATTCGAGCGGTTGATCGACGCGATGCGCGACAAGGGCGCGCTGCCCGAGGTCCGCGATTTCCCGGAATGGAAAGAGGAGCGGCGGCGCTGGTTCACCAGCGGCCTCGCCGCGGACGAGGAGGATTGGCTGCTGCCCGGCGGCCGCCACCTCCGCGTCGTCGCCCAGCCGCTCCCCGACGGCGGCTTGCTGCTGATCTTCGAGGACCGGACCGAGCAGATCCAGCTCGCCTCGGCGCGCGACACATTGCTGCGGGTCCGCAGCGCCACGTTCGACAATCTGTTCGAGGCGGTCGGCGTCTTCGCCTCGGACGGCCGGCTCAACCTGTGGAACACCCGTTTCAAGGAATTGTGGGGTTTCGAGGAGGAGCAGCTCGCCGCCCATCCGCGGGTCGATGCGTTGACCCCGCATCTCGCCGCGCGGCTCAAGAAAGCGAGCCATGCCGGGCTGGTGCGCGAGCTGGTGCGGAGCGCCACCCAGGAGCGCAAGCAGCGCTCAGGCAGGGTCGCGATGGCGGACGATCGCGAGTTCGAGTTCGCGGCCGTGCCGCTCCCCGATGGCGCCGCCTTGTTCACGATGCTCGACATTACCGACAGCCGAAAGGTCGAGACTGCACTCCGCGAGCGGACCGATGCGCTGGAGGAAGCGGACCGGCTGAAGACCGCCTTTGTCTCCAACATGAGCTATGAGCTTCGCACGCCGCTCACCTCGATCGCCGGTTTCGCGGAGATGCTCTCGGGCGGCTATGCCGGCGAGCTCACGCCCACCGCGGCCGAATATGTCGTCGCGATTCTCGACAGCGTCGGCCGGCTCGGCGCGCTGATCGACAACGTGCTCGACCTGACCCAGAGCGACTCGGGTAGCCTGCTGCTCGCCGAGGACGAGGTCGACCTCGCCGCTCTGTGCGCGGAAGCTGCGGAGGGTATGCGCGAGCGCGCGGCGCGCAAGGCGCTGGACCTCGCGATCGAGATCGACCCGAGCGTCGGCATCATCACCGGCGACCCACGCCGGCTCGGCCAGGCGCTGGCGCATGTCATCGCCAACGGCGTGTCCTATACGGACGATGGCGGCCGGGTGCTGGTCCATGCCGAGGGCGACGCACGCGAGGCGCGGATCATTGTCTCCGACAATGGCCGCGGCATAGGGGCGACGGACCGGCTCGCCGTCTTTGACCGCTTCCATCGCACCGTCGACGGTCGCGGCGACGAGGCGGCGGCGGTCGGGCTCGGCCTGCCGCTCGCGAGGCAGTTCGTCGAGGCGCATGGCGGCACGATCGCGCTGGAATCGGAGCCGGGGCAGGGGACAACCGTGACCATCCGCCTTCCTCGAACCGCCGGCCAGCAGGCGGAGCATCAGGCGCGGGAGGCGCGGCGGGCGTGACCGTCCTGCTTGTCGATGCGGCGGCGACCGAGGAATTCGGCCGCCGCCTCGCCGCGACGCTTCGCGTCGGCGACCTCGTCGCCCTGTCTGGCGCGCTCGGCGCTGGCAAGACGACGCTGGCGCGGGGCGTTCTGAAGGGGCTCGGCCATCAGGGCGAGGTCGCGAGCCCGAGCTTCCCGATCGTCATCACCTATGCGCCGCCCGACGTGCGGCTTCCGCTCTGGCACGTCGACCTATACCGGATCGAGGACCCGGCAGAACTTGAGGAGCTGGGGCTTGGCGAGGCGCTGGCCGACTCCGCCATGCTGATCGAATGGCCGGAGCGGCTGCCGGCTTTGTGGCCGGAAACGCTCCTCCTGACCCTCGCCGACGCGCCCGGAGGCGGCCGCGCCTTGACAGCGCACGTGCCGCCCGCTTGGGGCGGGCGATGGCCGCTTCGATGATTCCTCCGGCGGGCGCCGCCGCCTTTCTCGCCGCGCATGGCTGGGGCGGCGCAGAGATTCGGCCGCTCGCCGGCGACGCCAGCTTTCGCCGCTATTTCAGGGTGATCCATGGCGCGCGCCGGGCGGTGCTGATGGACGCGCCGCCGCCGCATGAGGACCCGCGCCCCTTCATCGCCGTCGCCGAATGGCTGGCCGAGGCCGGCCTGTCCGCGCCGGCGATCCTCGCCTGCGACCTGAACCAGGGGCTGCTGCTGATCGACGATTTCGGCGACGCGCGCTTCCGCGAGACGGCGGATGCCGCGCCGGATCGCGAGCGGCTGCTTTATGAAGGCGCCATCGACCTCCTCGTCCATCTGCACGACAAGCCGCCAATGGCGGGCCTGCGCGAGCATGGGCTCGACCTGTGGCTGGACGAGGTGACCTTGTTCGCCGACTGGTATTGCCCGGCGCTCGGCCTTGACGTCGACCGCGAGGCGTTTCTCGAAGCCTGGCGGGACGCATTGGCGCCGGTGGCGGCGGACGGCCTCTCGCCGGTCACCGTGCTGCGTGACTATCATGCCGAGAATCTGATGCTGGTCGACGGGCGGGAGGGGATCGCGCATCTCGGCCTGCTCGATTTCCAGGACGCGGTCGCCGGCCATCCGGCCTATGACCTCGCCTCCGTGCTGGAGGATGCGCGGCGCGACGTTCCGCCGGAGATCGAGCGCGACATGCTCGCCCGCTACATGGCCGCGACCGGCTGCGACCCGGCATATGAGGTCGCTTACTGGGCGCTCGCGGCGCAGCGCAACACGCGCATCCTCGGCGTCTTCACCCGGCTTTGGAAGCGCGACGGCAAGCTGCATTACACCGGCTATCAGCCGCGCATGTGGGGCCTTTTGGAGCGCGACCTGGAGCATGCATCGCTCGCGGGCGTGAAAGCTTGGTTCGACGCGCATGTGCCGACGGAAAAGCGCGCCGCGGCCTGGCGCGAGACGCTGCCCGCATGAGCCGGCAGAGAAAGGCGCTCGCGCTGCGCCCCGATCCCGGCCAGGCGGTGCCCACCACCGCGATGGTGATGGCCGCGGGTCTCGGCAAAAGGATGCGCCCGCTCACCGCGACCCGGCCCAAGCCGCTGATCGAGGTCGCGGGCAAGCCGCTGATCGATCATGTGCTCGATCATCTCAAGGCGGCGGGCGTCGCGAAGGCGGTGATCAACGTCCACTACCTCGCCGATGCGATCGAGGGGCACCTCCAGAACCGGGTGAAGGGGATCGACTTCGCGATCTCGGACGAGCGGGCGCAACTGCTCGAAACCGGCGGAGGCCTCGTCAAGGCGCTGCCTTTGATCGACGCCGATCCGTTCATCGCCCTCAACGCGGACAATTTCTGGGTCGATGGCCCCGTCGACGCCTTGAAGCTGCTCGCGTCCGGCTGGGACGAGGAACGGATGGACGGCCTCCTGCTCCTCGTTCCGCTGGCCCAGGCGAATTGCCATCAGGGCCGCGGCGACTTCCATATGAGCGCCAACGGAGCGCTCGCCCGCCGCCGGCCGCGCGGCGTCGCCCCTTTCGTCTACACCGGCATCCAGATGCTCTCGAAGCGCTTCTTCGCGGGCGATCTGCCGGACGGGCCCTTCTCCACGAACCTGCTCTGGGACCGCGCCATCGAAAAGGGGCGCTTGTTCGGCGCGGTGCATCAGGGCCTGTGGTTCGATGTCGGCCGCCCCGAAAACATCAAGGCCGCCGAGGAAATGTTGCGCGCCGGCTAGCCGCCACTAGGCTGTCGCGGTGACCCCGGCAGTTTTCACCATCGCCGCCCATCGCGCCTTCGCCGACGCGCTCGCGGCGGGGCTGGTCGCCCGTTTCGGACGGGAGAAGACGGGGCTCGCGCGCGGGATCGTGCTGACCCCGAACAACCGCGCCGCGCGCGCGATCCAGGACGCTTTCGTGCGCCGCTCGGGCGGCGGTTTGCTGCTGCCGCGGCTGGTTCCGATCGGCGATCCCGAGCTGAACGAGCGGCTCGGCGGCGCCCTGGAGCCGATCGGGGAAGACGACGCAATTCCTCCGGCGATCGACCCGATCGAGCGCCAGTTCCTGCTGGCCGGGCTCATCGGGCGGGCGCGCGGTGTCGGCGCGGCCGAGGCGCTGCGGCTCGCGCGCGAACTCGGCCGCACGCTCGATCAATTGCTGGTCGAGGAGATCGATTCCTCTCGCCTCGCCAGCTTTGCCGGCGAGGCTCCGGACCTGGCGCGCCACTGGGAAAAGTCGCTCGAACAGCTTCGCGTCGTCCTCGACGTCTGGCCCGACGTGCTCGCGGCGCTGGGCAAGATCGACCTCGCCGCGCGGCGCAACCGGCTGCTCGACGCGGCGGCACGGCGCTGGCGGACGGCGCCACCGGCAAGCTTCGTCTGCGCCGCCGGCGTGACGACGAGCGCGCCGGCGGTCGCACGCTTGCTCAAGGCGATATCCGGGCTCCCGGACGGGATGGTCGTGCTCCCGGCACTCGATCTCGACATGGCCGAGGAGGAATGGCGCGCGCTCGGCCCGCACGATCCCGATCCGGAAACGGGCCGGCGGCGACCCTCCATCGAAACCCACCCGCAATTCCACCTGAAATTGCTGCTCGACCGGATGGGCGTGGCGCGCGGCGAGGTGCAAAGCTGGCGCTGGGGCGGCGGCCGGGACGCGCCGGCGGCGCGCGGCCGCGCGATCGGCCATGCGATGGCGCCACCCGCGTTCACCGGCCGCTGGGAGACGCTGCGCCCAAACGAGCGCCGGCTGAGCGGGGTCAGGGCGCTGGAGCTGGCCGATCCGGCCGAGGAAGCGCAGACGATCGCGCTGGCGCTGCGCGAGGCGCTGGAAGAGCCGGGCCGGACGGCGGCTTTGGTGACGCCCGACCGCGGCCTCGCCCGGCGCGTTTCGGCCCATTTGAAGCGGTGGGGCGTGGTCGCCGACGACAGCGCCGGCCGGCCGCTCAGCGAAACGCCACCGGGCACTTTGCTGCTCGCCTTGGCGAACGCGGCGGCGGAGCGCTTCGCGCCGGTCCCGCTGCTGGCCTTGCTCAAGCATCCGCTGGTCCGCGCCGGCGACGAACGGCTCGGCTGGCTGGATGGCGCGCGCCGGCTCGATCTCGCGCTGCGCGGCCCGCGCCCCGCGACCGGGCTGGAGGGGATCGCGTTGCACCTTCGTGCCGGAGAGGACCGCGAGGCGAAAACGCGTGCGGCCGCCTTGCCCGGGTGGCGCGACATCGCGCCGCTGCTCGAACCGCTGGAAAGTGCCTTCGCCAATGATGTCCGGCTCGGCCCCTTGCTGGCGGCGATCCGCGAGGCCGCGGCGCGGCTGGCCGGCGATGCGGTGTGGAGCGGCCCCGCCGGCCGCGCCGCCGCCGACCTGTTCGCCCGGATCGAGGCGGCGGCGGACACCGGCCCGGAGCGGGTCGATCCCGCCGAGCTTCCCGTCTTGCTGGAGCAGCTGCTCGCGGCGGAGGCGGTGCGGCCGCCTTACGGCCAGCATCCGCGCCTCTCCATCTGGGGCCTGATCGAGGCGCAGCTCCAGCGCGCCGACCTCATGGTGCTGGGCGGGCTGAACGAGGGCGTCTGGCCGGCCTTGCCCTTGCCCGATCCCTGGCTGGCGCCGCGCCTGCGCGCCGATCTCGGCCTGCCGTCGCTCGAGCGGCGCATCGGCCTCGCCGCGCATGACTTCGCCGCCGCTTTGGGCGCTCCGCAGGTGCTGATCACCCGCGCCCGGCGCGATGCCCGTTCGCCGACCATCGCCTCGCGCTTCTGGCTGCGGCTGGAAGCGATGACCGGCGGCGTCAGCCGCGCGCCGCGCCTCGCCGCCTGGGCCCGGGCGATTGACAGGCCGCAAGGACCGCCGCGTCCCGCCGCACGCCCCGCGCCGTCGCCGGGCGAACGGCCGCGCAAGCTTTCGGTCACCGAGGTCGACCGGCTCCAGGCCGATCCCTTCGCCTTCTACGCCCGCCGCATCCTCGGCCTGTCGAGCCTCGACGACGTCGACGCCGAGCCGACCGCCGCTTGGCGCGGGACGGCGGTGCACAAGGTGCTTGAGGACTGGATGCGCGAGGACGATTGCGATCCGGCGAAGCTGGTGCCCCGGGCCGAGGCCTTGCTCGCTTTGCCGGGCGTCCACCCCTTGCTTCGCGCCTTGTGGCAGCCGCGGCTGATGGAGGCGATCGCGTTCATTGCCGAGGAAATGGCGGCGAGCCGCGCGGACGGCCGCCGGCCGCTCAAGGCCGAGGCGTCCGGCAGGACCGCGCTCGCGGACGTGGAATTGAGCGGCAAGGCGGACCGGATCGACCGGCTGGCGGACGGAAGCCTCGCGATCGTCGACTACAAGACTGGTCAGCCGCCGTCGCGCAAGGCGGTGATGGAAGGCTTCTCGCTCCAGCTCGGCCTGCTCGGCCTGATCGCGGAAGGCGGCGGCTTCGATGGCGTGGAAGGGGCGGCGGCCGCCTTCGAATATTGGAGCCTCGCCCGCAGCAAGGGCCGCCTGGGCTTCGTCTCGAGCCCGCTCGGCGGACCGGAGCAGATCGGCCCGGAGGAATTCCTCGCCCGCGCCGAGCGCGCCTTCGCCGTCGCCGCCGGCAAGTGGCTGACCGGCGATGAGCCGTTCACCGCCAAGGTGAAGCCGGAATATTCCTGGCCGGAATATGACCAGCTGATGCGGCTGGAGGAATGGTACGGGCGGGAGTGAAGTGCTGCCCCTCGATCCATGGCTGGCTAGCTGCTCCAAATGTCCGCCGGGGTGGGAAGCGGACATAGGCTTAAGGCTTGGCAGGTCTCATCGATGAGGGCATCCCGGCCAACAACAAGGACGGCGCTTTCCATCCCTCAAGTTTGAGCAACCCCAGTCGATGCGCTTGCGCCTAGTGTCCTGCTTCTTGGCGGATTCGATCCAGCAAATCCATTCGTTACGCGCCAGCGCCGAAATATCTTCCCAAGTTGCCAAGGCTTTTGAATCCACCTCAAGTGCGTCTCTCAGATCTTCGGGAAGATCGTGGACGACTCCACCGGGGATATTTCTCACGTCAGTCATCAGTAGCGCTGAACCTTGTCCCTCCGAGAGTAACGTTCGCACTGACCCACTACTCCCTCGGGGGAGTGGGGACGAACGCGTCAGCGCCTCTCGAACAGCCGCCGCAGGAACACCGTCTCCACCTCGCGCCTGAGATCGTTGTTCGGCTTCTTCTGGAAGCCGTGGCCCTCGTCGGCGAACAGCACGTACCAGGTCTCGACCCCGTTGGCGCGCAGATCGCGGACCACCTGGTCCGACTCCGATTGCGGCACGCGCGGGTCGTTGGCGCCCTGCATCACCAGCATCGGCCGGGTGATCTGGCGGATGTTGTTGAGCGGCGAGATCCGCTCGAACACGGCGCGCATCGCCGGCACCCGCTCGTCGCCATATTCGGCCCGCCGGTTGTCGCGGCGATAGGCCTCGGTGTTCTGGAGGAAGCTGATCCAGTTCGAGATGCCGTAGCGCTCGACGCCGCCGACGAGCCGGTCCGAATAATGGGTCATCACGGCGAGCGACATATAGCCGCCATAGGATTGGCCGTAGACCGCCACCCGGCGCGGATCGAGGTTCGGCTGGGTGCCGATCCAGTCGAGCAGCGCGCCGATATCGCGGACGCTGTCCTCGCGCCGCTCGGCATTGTCGAGGTTGAGGTAGCGGGTGCCGTAACCATCCGAGCCGCGCACATTGGGCAGGATCACAGTCGCGCCCAATGTGTCGGCGAAATATTGCGCGCCGGGGTTCCAGCCGGGCCTGGTCTGGGCTTCGGGGCCGCCATGGATGTCGACGATCACCGGCGTGCGCGCGTTCGCCGCGACGCCGCGCGGGCGGTAGACGAAGGCGGGGACCGAGAGGCCGTCGAAGCTGGCGAAGCGGATCAGCTCGGGCTCGGCGAGGCGGGCCGGGTCGAGATCGCCAAGCTCGGACTGCGTCCAGCGTTGGATTCCGCCACGCCCGGCAAGGTCGAAGGTCCAGACATCGCCGGCGGTGGTCGCGGCGGTGACGGCGATCGCCAGCCGTCGGCCGTCGGGCGAGAATTCGAGCGCGGTCAGCACGCCGCGCGGCAGGCCTGTGGGTTGCGGCAAGGCGCGGCGGGTGACGAAGTCCTGGACGACGACGCGGGAGAAGCCGTCTTCGTTGAACGCATAGGCCAGCACGCGGCCATCGTCGCTGAGGTCGTAATCCTCGACGTCCCAGCGGCTTTCGGGCGAGACCGGCCGGCGCTCGCCCGTCGCGATGTCGATCTCGACCAGCCGGCGCACGTTGCTGCCGGCGTCGGTGATCGCGAGGATCGCCCGGCCGCCGCGGACGAAGCGCGGCTCCTCGTACCGCGCCGGCGTCGCGGCGCTCCAGGCCAGCTCGCGGACCTGGCCGGAGCCCAGGTCGAGGATCATCAGCCGCGTCTCGCGGTTGGAGATGCCGCGCGCGATCAGCGCCTGGCGGTTGTCGGCGGAGATGTCGGCCGGGCCGACCGCGCCGATCCCCTGCCAGACGACGCGGCGGCTGGCGGGATTCATCGGATCGGCCGCGAGAATCGCATAATCGGCCGAGCCCCGGCTGGCGCGCGACCAGACGAGCAGCCGGCCGTCGCGGCTCAGGGTCGCCGACTGGTTGCGGGTGCCGGGCTCGGTGAGCTGGCGGGTGTCGCCACCGGCGAGGCCCCGGCTGTAGATCTGGAACCATTCGTCGCCGCCGGTGTCGCGGCTGTAGATGAAGGCGCTGCTGTTCGGGATCGCCTGCGCGTTCGCGACCGGTTCGTCATGGAAGGTGAGCTGGGTGCGCGCCTGCAGCGGGCCCGCAACCCGGTGGATCTGGTTGGTCGCGCCGAACCGGGTGGTGATCAGCATCGCGCCGCCGGGCAGCCAGTCCTGGAACTGGACCGACCGGTAATTCTGGTAGCGCTGGACGGCGACGCGCACGTCGGCCGGGATTTCCGGCACATTCTCCAGGCGCGCCGCGCCGACTTGACGGGTCTCGACGCGGGCGGGCTGGGCGAGGCTCGCCGCGGAGAAAGCAAGCAGGATGGCGGCAAAAGCGGGGCGAATCACGCGGGACCTCGGCGGCTGAGGGCGGAACATCTCAGGCGTTCCCGCAGCCGCCGCGCCGCGTCAAGGTGAACAGATGAAACTGCCCCCGGCAGTTTCAGCCATGTCCGGGGGTCATGGCGACCTGTTCACCTTACATCCCGCGGACGCCGCTATCCTCATAGTTGCGCGGGCGGGGGGCCGGGCGGATCGCCTGTCGCGGCGCGCGGGGCCGTGCGTGACCGTCCTCGCAGCGCGTGCCGAGCGACGCATGCCGCTCGCGGTGGCCGCGATGGCCGTCGCCGAGATCGGCATGGTCCGCGCCATGGCCCCGATGGCCGTCCTGGGCGTGATGACCGCGCCGGTCGGCGTCCGGCCCGTGATGGCCGTCGTCGAGCGCATGGTTGCGATGACCGCCGCGTTCGTCGTCGCGATCGTGATCGTGCGGGCCGCGCCGGCCGTAGCGCCGGTCGTCGACCGCCGCATAGCGCACCGCCTCTTCATAGCCGGGGTCGCCGTCGCGCAGCCAGCGGGCATAAGCGGCACGGACGCCGCGCTCGTAAAGCTGGATGCAATTGTCGTCGCGCCGGCTGCGGCACGGGCGGTAGGTCCGGCCGCCTTCGGAGGACGAGGCGCTTTGGTCGTCGTCGCGATCGGCGGGGCCGGGATAGGCGGCGCCGACGAGGATGAGACCGGAAAGGGCGGCGAGGACGAGCGGCTTCTTCATCAAACGCTCCTCAAGAACGCGTGGAGCCGTTCGTTTACCATTGTTAACGAATTCTGTTAACCTTTTTAGCTCAGCGCGGTCCAAATCCCGTACAGGCTGGTGGCGATCAGCACGACCGACACCATGACGAGCAATGGCCGGGCGGGAATCCGCTTCGCCGCGAGCGCGCCGAACGGCGCCGCGGCCAGGCCGCCGATGAGCAGGCCGGCCATCGCCGACGTCAGCGCCTCCGACCGCAGGGACAAGAGGAAGGTCACCGAAATGGTCAATGCGATGAAGAACTCGGCGGTGTTGACGGTACCGATCACTTTCCTTGGATGGGCGCCCTGAGCAAGCAGGTTCGAGGTCACGACGGGCCCCCAGCCGCCGCCGCCCGCCGCGTCGAGGAAGCCGCCGACAAGCCCGAGCGGCTCGACGATCCTCGGCTTGCGCTCCTGATGCGCGTGGCGCAGCGCCCGCCACAGCAAATAGAGTCCTATCGCGGCGAGGTAGGTGAGGACGAACGGCCGCGCGGTCGCGGCCGAAACCTGGGTGAGCACATAAGCGCCGAGCACGCCGCCGATCATGCCGGGGATGACGATCCGCCGGAACAGGCGCCAGTTGACGTTGCGGTGCGCGACATGGCTGACGCCCGACGCGCCGGTGGTGAACACCTCGACCGCATGGACGCTCGCCGAAGCGACCGCCGGATCGACCCCGCGACTGACCAGCAGGGTGGTGGAAATGACCCCGAACGCCATGCCGAGCGCGCCGTCGACGATCTGCGCCGCGAAGCCGACCAGGATGAAGGGCAGCAAATCCCAGAAGCTCAAAGTGGCGAAATCGAGCACGGGTCGCGGTCCTCGTCGCGCGGGATCGCTTCGCCCGCCTTCATCCCGCCATAGCCGCGCGCCGGACGGGTGGAAATGGTCGCCCGACCGTCGCTTTCGCGGCCGCGCGGCGAAGAAAGTTTACGATTCGTAAACCTCTGGAGTCGGACAATGCGGGAAGCACGAAGAATCCCGGGGTGGGAAGGTGTTGGACACGGTTTATTCGCTATCCGGCGAGGTGCCGGCGACAGGCGTGGCGGACGATCCCGGCGCGCTGTTCCAGCCGGGCGCGCTGGTGCTCGGCAGCGTCCGCCAGATCTGCCAGATCCGCAAGCTCGGCGCCGGCGGCGCGGTGCTTCATGCTGACGTGCCGATCGAACCGGGCGCACGGCTCGAGCTCGAGCTCGAGACCGGCGAGCCACTGGTGGGCACCGTCGCCTGGCGGCAGGGCAGCGAGATCGGCCTCAAATTCGATCGCGCCGTCGACATCCTGCCGATCATCGCCCGCAACCTCGCCAGCCAGCCCGGCGAGCGGCGGCGGATGCCGCGGATCGAGATCGCCTGCCCGGCGCTGCTCGAACATGACGGCCGGACCGAGCTCGCGGCGATCCGCGACATCGCGCAGGGCGGCGTGAAGCTCGAGATGCCATACCCCCTCGCACAGGACCTCCAGGTGATCGTGACGCCGGAAGGGCTCCATCCCGTCGAAGGCGTGGTTCGCTGGACCAACGGGCGGGTCGCCGGCATTGCGTTCGCGCACGAGATCAGTTGGCAGGAGCTGATGCCCTGGCTCAGGCTCCGCAGTCAGCTTCCCGATTCCGAACTGGCGCCGCCGCGCCCGTCTCCCGCGATGTCGTCCGAGGCGGCGGCATCGGCCGCGCCCAGCGTGCAGCTCAATCTCAGCGCCCGGGTGCGCGAGGGCCTGAGGCGTTGGACGATCGACGTCGACAGCCTCGACTCGCGCACAGTCTCGTTCGAATCCTATGCGCCGCTAAGGCTCGGCACGTTGCTATGGGTTGTATTGCCGGGACTGGAAGGCTGGCCGGCACGGATCGTCGCCAATGAAGGCTATCGCTTCACCTGCGAGTTCACCCAGCCGCTTCACCCTGCTGTGCTCGAACGGATTCTCAGCGCCGGGCGCGGCAACGCCTGAACCGGCAATGCCGGGTTCGCTACGCCTTTCATTCCTCGCTTTGGCGCTCACTGGCTGCCAACTCACGCCGCCGTTGCCGCCCAGCGCCGCCCCGGTTCTGCCGGTCGGCGAGAATTGGCGCGCGATCGTCTCGCCGGCCGACGCCGACCGGCTGGCGCGGCTCGACGCCGCCTGGGCGGCGACACGCGCCGGGGCATCGCCGCTGCTGGCTCGCGAGGCTGCGGGTTTGTGGCCGGCCCCGCCGCCCGGCTCCTATCGCTGTCGCGTCTGGCGGCTCGCGGAGGGCAGGGCGCCGCGCCGCTTCCCGGCGCAATTCTGCCATGTCGGCGTCGAAGGCGCGCTGCTGTCCTTCGCCAAGCAGAGCGGCGACGAGCGCTGGGCCGGCTATTTCTATGTCGACGGCGAGCGGCGGATGATCTTCCTTGGCGCGACCGCGGCCAGAGAAGCGGCTCCCGGATATGGCGCCGATGCGGCCCGCGACGTGGCCGGCGTCGTCGAGCGCGTCGGGCCGCTGCGCTATCGGATCGCGATGCCCTGGCCACGCAGCGGCGGCGCGCTCGACATCGTCGAGCTCGTGCCGGTCGCGCCAGCGCTGGACTAGGCCGGGGGGTTGCCGCGCTTGCGGCGGCGATTGGCGTAGAGCAAGGCCGCGACCAAAGCCGCCGATCCGATGCCGATCGCGGCGCCGGTGACGATCTGGCGGGTGCGGTCGGGACGGGCGGGCTTGTTGGCTTTTGCCGCCGCGGCTTCCGCCAGCACGCCGCGCGGTGGCTCGTCCTCGGTCCTGTCTTCAGCCATCTTCCTCACTCGCGACGTCTCGCCCGTCTTTCCTGAACCGCGGCGCGCGGGAAGGCAAGCGGCGCGGCCGGCGCACAGACAAAGACGGCGGCTCGCGCCGCCGTCTCCGTTCCTTGCTGTGGCTCTGAATTAGCGGCGCGGACGGCCGCGGCCGCAGCCGGCGCGGTCGACATAGCGGCCGCTGTCGCCATCGGTGATGCGGGTGCCGCACCGCCGGTTCGGCCGGCCGCGGCCATTGCCGCCCGGATCGGCGGTACGGCCCGCGTCGCCGTCGGTGATGCCGCTGGTGGTGGGGCGGCGGACGCCGCGGCCCCGTCCGGGCGGATCGTGCGGATCGCTGTCGGTGACGCCGGTGTTGCCGCGACCGCGGCCCGCCGGATCGGCATAGGGCCCGCTGTCGGAATCGGTGACCTGCGCCTGGGCGCGGGTGGCGATGGCGGTCAGCGCCGCGCCGCCGACGAGCGCGCCGCCGGCGACGCGGCCGATGAACGAACGCCGGCTGATTTTCCGGGTGGGTTTCATGTTTGACTCTCCCTCGTCCGGTGGCCTGCCCCCGACCCAGGCAGCCATCAGCGGTGTCGGAGCCCACGGACCGCGGACAGACTAGACCGCCTCGATAGGCTGTCAAGGCGAGACGTCCGCGTCGCGATCGGCTAGACGATCGCCGATGAGCGTGCGCGGATTCACACTGTTCGATACCGCGATCGGCGCCTGTGCCGTCGCCTGGAGCGAGGCGGGGCTGATCGCGACCCAGCTGCCGGAGCTCGGCCGCGATTTGGCCCGGCGGCGCCTGGCCCGGCGCGTTTCCGATTGCGCCGAGGAAGACCCGCCCGAATGGGTGCGCGGCGCGATCGGCAAGATCATCGCCCATCTTGCCGGCGAGCGAGTGGATTATGCCGGCGTCCCGCTCGATGAGCGCGGCATCGGCGAATGGGAGCACGCCGTCTATCGCGCCGCTGCCGCGATCCCGCCCGGCGAGACGCGGACCTACGGCGCGCTGGCCGCCGGGCTGGGCCGGCCGGAGGCGGCGCAGGCGGTGGGGCAGGCGTTGGGCCGCAATCCCTGGCCGATCGTCGTGCCCTGCCACCGCATCCTGGCCGCCGATGGCAAGACGGGCGGCTTTTCGGCGCCCGGCGGAGTCGTCACCAAGTTGAAGCTGCTCGAAATCGAGGGCGCGCTCGCGCCCGGCACGCTGCCGCTTTTCGCATCCTCGGCAGACTGAATGGCGCGCCGCCACGATCCGTTGCCGAAGCTGGTCGGGGACCAGGCCCGCGCCGCCGGACCGCGCGTTCATGCCGCGCTCTCCGCTTCGGCCGGCACCGGCAAGACGCAGGTGCTCACCGCGCGGGTGCTGCGTCTGCTGCTTGCCGGCGCCGATCCCTCATCCATCCTCTGCCTCACCTTCACCAAGGCGGGCGCGGCGGAAATGGCGGAGCGCATCCATGGCCGGCTGGCGCGCTGGGTGCGGGCCAAGGACGAGCATCTGTCGGCCGATCTCGCCGCGCTCGGCGAGCCGGTCGGTCCGGCGATACGCGAGCGCGCGCGCACCTTGTTTGCCGATGTCCTCGACGCGACCGGCGGCGGCCTGCGGATCCAGACCATCCACGCGTTCGCGCAAGGCCTGCTCGGCGCTTTTCCCGCCGAGGCCGGACTCACGCCCGGCTTCCAGCCGCTCGAGGGCCGCGCCGAGCAGCAGCTGGTCCGTGCCACGCTGGCGGAGATGCTGGTCCGTGCCGAGCAGGAGGGCGATCACGGCCTCGTGCGCGACGTTCAGGCGCTGAGCCTGCGCATGGGCGAGGGCGGGGCTGAAGGTTTTCTGCGCGCTTGCGCCCGCGCGCCCGATGCGCTCGCCGCGCTGGGGAGTCGCGAAGGGGTCGAGGCGCGGCTGCGCCTTCTGTTCGATCTGCCGCTGGGCGATATCGAGGACGCGATCGCCGCCGAATGCGCCGACGATGCCTTCGATCTCGTCACTCTGCGCGCCATCGCCGACGCCAACCGGGCCTGGGGCGCGGCGACCGGCCTTGCCGCCTGCGACGCGATCGCCGCCTGGCTGGCGCGGACCGGCCCGGATCGGGGCAGGACGATCGACGAACTCGCCCGGGTCGTGCTCACCGGCAAAAGCGAGCCGCGCAAGGCTTCGGCCGGGCTGCTCCGCGCCGCGCCGGACTATGAAGAGGTCGCGGCGCGGCTGGGCGACTGCTGCCGGCGGCTGGTCCGGATACGCGTGCTGGGACAGATGGTGGCCGCGCTCGCGGCAGGCCTGCGCGCGGGCCAGGTGTTTGCCCTCGCTTATCGCGACGCCAAGCGCGCCGAAGGCGTTGCCGATTTCGACGACCTCATCCGCTGGGCCGAACGCCTGCTCGCCGAGGAAGGGATGGGCGAGTGGGTACGCTACAAGCTCGACCAGCGCACCGATCATATCCTGGTCGACGAAGCGCAGGATACCAATGCGCGCCAGTGGCGGATCGTGGAGGCGCTGACGGAAGAATATTTCTCCGGCGCAGGCGCGCGCGGCCGACACCGGACGATCTTCACCGTCGGCGATTTCAAGCAGGCTATCTTCGGCTTTCAAGGCACCGATCCGCAGGAGTTCGAACGCGCCCGCGCCTCTTTCCGCCAGCTGGCGCTGGCGGCCCGCGACTCGGCTCTGGACGCGGATACACCCGCCGATGTGCTGCCGCCCGATTTTCACGATCTGTCGATGGAGAAGAGCTTCCGCTCGTCGCCGGAGATCCTCGCGGTCGCCGATCGCGTCATCGGCGACCTTGGCTATGAGGCGTTCGGGCTGCCCGAGCGGCCGCTGCCGCACGCCGCCCACCATTCCGGCCGCGTCGGCTCAGTCACGCTCTGGAAGCCGTTCGTCGCCGAGGCAGACGCGGGAGAGGAAGGCTGGATCGCCGAGACGACCCGCGCCTATGCCGGCGCGCTGGCGAAGCAGATCAGGGGCTGGCTCGACGCGCCGTTCCGGATCGAGAAGACCGGCAAGCCGCTGCGGCCCGAGGACATATTGATCCTCGTCCGCCGCCGCGGCGAACTGGCCGGGCTGCTGGTCGCCAGGCTTCATCGCGAGGGCGTTCCGGTGGCCGGCGTGGATCGGCTGCGCCTCTCGGCGCCGTTGGCGGTTCAGGACCTGCTCGCCGCCGCGCGCTTCGCCGTCCAGCCCCTCGACGATCTCAACCTCGCGAGCCTGCTCGTCTCGCCTTTATTCGGCTGGTCGCAGGATCAGCTCCATGCCGTCGCGGCGGACCGCAAAGGCGCGCTCTGGCCGGTGGTACGGAACGCCGCGCCGGCCGACACCAGGGACGGGCTGGCCGGCCTGCTCGCCATGGCCGATCTGGAAACGCCGTACGGTTTCTTTGAGGCGACGCTTTCCGGGCCGCTCGATGGCCGGCGCAGGTTGCTCGACCGGCTTGGCGGCGAGGCGCGCGACCCGATCGAGGAATTGCTTTCCGCCGCGCTCGACTTCGCCGGGCCGCAAACCTCTTTGCAGGATTTCCTCGACTGGTTCGCGCGCGGCGAGGTCGAGATCGTCCGCGACCCCTCGGCACCGCGCGACGCAGTGCGGGTGATGACCGCCCACGGCGCCAAGGGCCTGCAGGCGCCGGTGGTGATCCTCGCCGACGCCTGCGCCGATCCGGCCCGGCTCGGCCCGGGCCAGCGCCTCGCCGCGCTGCCGCTGCCGGACATCGAGGAGAAGCTGCCGGTCTTCCGACCGCGCGCCGAGGCGATGGCGGAGCCGCTGGCATCGATCGTCGCGCGACAAGATATGCGCGACATGCAGGAGCATTGGCGGCTTCTCTATGTTGCAATGACGCGAGCGGAGGAGCGGCTTTACGTCGGCGGCGCGCTGGGTGCGATGGCGAAGGGCGTCGCGCCCGTGGCGAGCTGGCACCGGGCGATTGAGACAGCGCTCGCGGGAATGGGAACATCGGCTGCCGAAACAGATATTTGGGGTTCAGAGCTGAGATTGGGTGAAAAGCCACGATCGGCTGCCGTCCCGCCGCGGGCAACGGCGCGAGCGATATCGCTTCCCCCTTGGATTGCCGTCGCCGCGCCCGCCGAAGCGCGCCCGCCACGGCCGCTGACGCCGTCCGCCCCGGGCGAGGACGAGGCGGCCTATCCGCCGCCGGACACTGCCGCTCGCGCGGCTGCCCGGCGTGGCGAATTGCTCCACCGGCTGTTCGAGCGGCTGCCGGCGGTGCCGCCGGAGCAGCGGCGTGACCGCGCGGACGTCTGGCTGCTTCGCTCGGCCGGTGTCGCCGACGAGGCCGAGCGCTCGGCCCTGGTCGCCGACGCCTGCCGGATCGTCGACCACCCCGATTTCGCGCCGCTCTTCGGGCCGGACGCGCTTGCCGAGGCGCCGATCGCGGCGGTCGTGCCGGGCGGCGCGGTCGTGTCCGGCACGGTCGACCGGTTGCTGGTCGAGGAGGGCCGCATCCTCGTGGCCGACTTCAAGACCGGCCGACGGGTTCCCGGCGCCGCCGCGGACGCGCCCGCGTCGCATCTCCGCCAGATGGCCGCCTATCGCGACGCGCTGCGGGTCATCTTCCCGGACCGGCCGGTCGAAACGGCTCTGCTCTACACCGCCGCGCCGGTGTTGCTGCCGCTGCCCGACGCCTTGCTGGATGCTTATCGCCCGACCGCTTGAGCAAGCTTGCCACTCACCCTACATGCCGTCCAACTTCCCGTTCAGGAGATTCCTGTCATGGCCACCAAAACTGTTACCGATGCCTCCTTCCAGCAGGACGTGCTCAACGCCACCGGCCCGGTGCTGGTCGATTTCTGGGCCGAATGGTGCGGCCCCTGCCGGATGATCGCCCCGGCGCTCGAGGAGATCGCCGGCGACATCGGCGACAAGGTCGACATCGTAAAGCTCAACATCGACGAGAACCCGGACACGCCGGGCCGCTATGGCGTCCGCGGCATCCCGACCATGCTGCTGTTCAAGGGCGGCCAGCCCGTTGCCCAGAAGGTCGGCGCCGCGCCGCGCAGCCACATCCAGCAATGGCTGGAGGGCGAGCTCGC
>NZ_JBQTIN010000041.1:0-68416 GCF_052388015.1 Sphingosinicella sp. | reverse complement strand
GTGCTCGGCTGCGTCGTCAACGGCCCCGGCGAGGCGCGCGAGACCGATATCGGCATCACCGGCGGCGGCCAGGGCAAGCATATGGTCTATCTCAGCGGCGTCACCGACCATCATGTCCGCGACGAGGACATGATCGATCATATCGTCAAGCTGGTCGAAGCGAAGGCGGCGGAGATCGAGGCGGCTGAAGCGGCGCTGGCGACGGCGGCGGAATAGTCCGCACCGCCGCAGGCTGACTATTTCTTGCCCCGCGACCGCCGTTCGCCGCGGCGCTCCTTGCGGCGGGCCTTGGCCGCTGCGCCCGCGGCCTTGCGCTTGCCCTCCACCGTTTCGCCGAACTTGACCTCGTCGAGCGGCAGCGCGTCGCCGAGCGCGGGATCGAAGCCCAGGCCGGCCAAGGTCGCGGCGAAATGGTCGGGCAGTTCGGCGGTCACGTCGATCGCCCCGCCGTCGGGATGGTCGATCCTCAGGCGCCGCGCATGCAGATGCAGCTTGCGGCTGATCGCGCCGGTCAGGAACGCGTCCTGGCCGCCATATTTGCCGTCGCCGAGGATCGGATGGCCGATTGCGAGCATATGGACGCGAAGCTGATGGGTGCGCCCGGTGAGCGGCTGCAGCTCGACCCAGGCGGCACGGTTGCCGGCCCGCTCGATCACCCGGTAGCGGGTGCGCGCCGGCTGGCCCGCTTCGCTTTCGTCGACATGCATCTTCTCGCCGCCGGTGCCCGGCTGCTTGGCGATCGGCAGGTCGATCAGCCCGTCCTCGACCGAGGGCACGCCGGTGACGATCGCCCAATAGACCTTGCGCGCGCTGCGCCCGGAAAAGCTCTTCGAGAAAGCGGCGGCGGCGCGGGGAGTGCTGGCGACGAGCAGCGCCCCGGACGTGTCCTTGTCGAGCCGGTGGACCAGCTTCGGTCGCGGCGCGCCGTCCGCGACGAGGCCGTCGAGCAGTCGATCGAGATGATCCTTCGTCCTGGTCCCGCCCTGGGTGGCGAGGCCGGGCGGCTTGTTGACGACGATCGCGGCAGCATCCTCGTGTATGACCAGCGAGCGGACGAAATCCACTTCGTCCTCGGACAGCGTCTCTCGCTTAGGCACTCGTTTAGCCGGCGCGGCGGTCTCGCCGAGCGGTGGAACCCGGATGACCTGACCCGCCTCGATCCGGTCGCCCGGCGTCGCGCGCTTACCGTCGAGCCTGAGCTGGCCGGTCCGCGCCCAGCGCGACACCTGGCCGAAGCCCGCCGCCGGCAGGTTGCGCCGGAACCAGCGGTCGAGCCGGATGCCGTCGTCTTCAGCCGAAACGGTGAAGCTCTGAACCTCGCTCATGCCGCCCCCCGCATTGTTGCAAGGCCGACAAACAGCAAGGCGACCGAGCCAATCACCGATGCCGCGACATAAAGCGCGGCGAAGCCGAACTGGCCGCGCTCGATCATCAGGAAGGTCTCGAGGCTGAATGCCGAGAATGTGGTGAAGCCGCCGAGCACGCCGACGGCGAGCAACAATCGCGCCGCTTCGCTCCCGCCCGCGCGCGCCAGCCGGCGAGCAACCCGATCGCCAGGCCACCGGCGAGGTTCACGAACAAGGTGCGCCAGGGAAAGCCGGAGCCCAGCCAGCGCAACGCGCCCATGCCGGCCAGATGGCGCGCACCGGCGCCGAGCGCGCCGCCGAGCATGACAAGGAGAAGATTGGGCACCGGCGCGCTGTAACCCCGCGCCGCGCGCCGCGCCAGCCGCGGGCGTCAGGCGCCGCGGTTGACGATCAGCGCCACGTCGGCGCCGCGCTCCAGCGGCGTGACGATGAGATAATAAGCCGCATCGCCGCGCACGCCGCCGAGGACATGGGCGTCGCCGCGCCGCTGCTGCTCGGCGGAGAAGCCGGCGCGATCGGCATGGCTGCGATAATATTCGAGCACCCGGGCGAAGGGATCGGATGTGGTGAAGGCGACGACGCGCATCTGGCACGATCCGGCGTCGACGCCCGCCGCTTCGCTGACCTGACCGCCCGGATAGACCGGGAACTCGCGCGGCAGGCGGCGCGCCCATTCCGGCCCGCGCGCGAAATCCGGTCCGCAGCGCGACGCGCCCAGCCGCGCCGGCTCGGCCCCGTTCGGATATTGCGCCTGGACCGGCGCCTCGGCGGGGCGGGCGCTGTTCGGCTGGTTCTGCTGGACGAGGTCGGGATCGACGAGGATCTGGTCCTCGAGCGCGCTGGTCAGCGCCGGATCGACGCCGTTCGCCATCAGCTCATTGTCGAGCGCGGCGAGGTTGTTCTCCGCCCCGCCCGCGCAAGCGGCGAGCGCGAGCAGCCCGGCAAGGGCGAGCGTGAAAGAGGCGGCACGGCGTCGCATCGCCGCGGCTTATGCCGCAGAGCCAAGGAAAATGGGTGAGCGGATATGGTTAACGCGCGCCTGCGCGCCGGCCTGTCCCGCTTTCGGACTGCCAGAAGGCGAAGACTTCCGCCTGGACGGAGCGGATCAGGGCCGCTGCGTCCGGGCCTTCCCATGGCCCGGCATAATCATGATCCCGCGCGCCGCCACTGACCCACCATCCCTGCCCCGGCAGCCCGTCGCTGGCGCGAACCACGAGCACCGCCAGCTCCGGCTCGCCGCGCGTCACCGCCTCGCGGTCGATTTCGCCCAGCATCGCGCAGAGCGCGCGCATCTTCGGGCGGCTGAAATGATAGCCGAGCCTTTCGAGCAGCTCGCCGTAGCTCAAGGCGACGCCCGCCCTGGCGGCGGCGACGAGATGGGCGCGGACTTCCGTCGGGTCGGCCAGCGGCTGGGCCATCAGCCGCCGTCGGCGAGCAGCAGCCGCATGTCCGATCCGCCGCCGGCGCGGGGCGCGATCCTCAGGGTGAAGCGCTCATTGTCGCGGCGCCCGGTGCCGGCGATTACCGTCGCCTCGCCGTCGCGCGTGGCCGAAGCCACGGTAAAATTCTCCGCCCGGGCCGGGTCGCGATACCAGGCGGCGACGCGGTCGGGCGCGTCGGCGCTGGTCAGCCGCAGCTCGACCTCGCCGCTGTCATGCCCGCCGCTTTGCCCGCGCCGGCCCTGGACATGCACGCCCGCGACAGCCGAGCCGGGATAGACGAGGCCGTTGTCATCATCGACATTGGCACGCTCGTTCATGCCCTCCGGGATGGTGACCGAAAGATTGAACCCCGGCGCCTCGACGGTAAACTGCCCGTTTTCGGCGCGGCCGGCGGCGCTGGCATTGTCCGCCACCGGGCCGGCATGATTGCCGATCCGCATCTCGCAGCCGACGAGCAGGACGAGGGCGACGGAAATGAAAATGGCGCGGCGCATCGGAGCTCCTCCTTCGCGTTTTCGATCTAGCTGTATTATTGCAATAATACAATAGCCGCAGCTAGGGACGCGGCATGTCCGACGCGCAGGCCCGGACCCGCGCCGGGCTGCTGCTCGGCATCGGGGCCTATCTCATCTGGGGTCTGATGCCCCTCTATTTCCGCCTGATCGCCCAGGTGCCGGCGGCCGAGATCGTCGCGCACCGCGTGGTATGGTCGCTGCTGTTCCTCACCGCCTTGATCGCCTTGCGGCGCGGCTGGAAGGCGGTGCGGGCGGCGCTGGAACGACGTTCGCTGGCGATCCTGATCGCCACCGCATTGCTGATCGGGGTCAACTGGCTGGTCTTCACCTGGGCCGCGACCCACGGCCACGTCGTCGCCGCCAGCTTGGGCTATTATCTCAACCCGCTGGTCAACATCCTGCTCGGCGTCCTTCTGCTGAAGGAAAGGCTGAGCCGGGCGCAGATCGCCGCGACGGCGCTCGCCGCCGTCGGCGTCGCCGTGCTGGCCTTCGGCGCGGGCGCCGGCACCGGCCTTTGGATCAGCCTGTCGCTGGCCGCCAGCTTCGCGCTCTACGGTTTCCTGAGGAAGATCGCGCCGGCCGGCGCGCTTGAGGGGCTGACGGTAGAAACAGCGCTGATGGCGCCGCTCGCGCTCGGCTGGATTGCGGCGATGCAGGCGTCGGGAACGGCCGGCTTCACCGCTCATGGGCCGGCGATAACGACGCTGGTCGCCCTCGGCGGCGTGATCACTTCGGTCCCGTTGCTGCTCTTCACCGGCGCGGCGCGGCGGCTGCCTTATTCGACCCTCGGCTTTCTCCAATATATCGCGCCGACGCTACAGTTCCTGATCGGCGTCTTTTATGGTGAGCCGCTGACGACCGCCCATCTGATCTGCTTCGGAGCGATCTGGACGGCGCTGGCGCTGGTCGCGATCGACGGCTGGCGCGCCGCCCGTCGAGCCCGGGTGACCGAGCCCTTGTGAGTCTAGGCCGAACGCGCAATTCTCTCCGCCGCTGAGGGAGGGGCCACATGAAAACCGATCCCAGAGTGGACGCTTATATCGCCAAGCAGGCCGATTTCGCGCGGCCGATCCTGACCCATTTGCGCGACATGCTCCACGAAGCCTGCCCCGATTGCGAAGAAACCCTGAAGTGGAGCATGCCAAGCTTCCTCTACCAGGGGAAGATCCTAGCCGGTTTCGCCGCGTTCAAGGCGCACGCGACCTTCGGCTACTGGAACGATTCCATGCTCCAGCAGGAGGAGAAGAACCGATCGGCGATGGGCCAGTTCGGCCGGCTGACCTCGCTCGACGATCTGCCCGACCGCGACCGGCTGATCGCGCTGACCCGCGATTCGATGGCGCTGATCGATTCCGGCGCCAAGCCGCCGCGCGCGACAGCGAAGAAGGCGCCTTTCACCGTGCCGCAGGACATGCAGGCTGCGATCGGCGCCAATTCGGCGGCCAGGGCGACATTCGACGGCTTCCCGCCCAGCGCGCAGCGCGAATATGTCGAATGGGTCACCGAGGCGAAAAGCGACGCAACGCGCGGCAAACGCCTCGCCCAGAGCGTCGAATGGCTCGCCGAAGGCAAGCGCCGCCACTGGAAATATGCGAACTGCTGAGCGAGGCGCGGTCGCCGATCGGTCCGTTCCATCCCTACTCCCCGTTCGTGTCGAGCGAAGTCGAGACACGCTTGCACCGAGGGGGCGCTTCTCGACTTCGCTCGAAGCAAACGGGTTTGGGGGCGCGGTTCAAAAGTGACGGAAAAGTCACAACGAGCCGATCGGCCTGGCCGTCATATCGTGCGCCGCGAACGGTAAACCTGACAAATCCGACAGCGCCGAAAGGGACAGTCTCGGCGGGACTGTCCCCACCACGGGCCGCGAATGTTCCCAATGTTCGCGGTGGCCATGGGGATTTTTCAGGCGCTCGCCGCGGCTGTCGGAATCACCCAATGCGCGCGCGGAGGCGCGGAGGTGTTGACGAGGTGAAAGAGCCGCGCGCCGACTCGGGCGCGGCGACATTATGACGGATCAGGTACATGTAGGAAAATGGGGGGCACAGCGCGTTTGGGAATTTAGACAGTCGCCGTAATCCGGAGAAATCGTATGTCGATTAGCTTATTGGCACTCATGCTTTTCCTTCAGGCTGCTGCCCCTGAACCGGCTACGGCGCTCGAGGCTCGGCTGCTGGAACACGCCGCTGCCGAATTGCGCTCGCAGGTTCGCTATCCGCCAGCTACGCGAGTGCGCAGGGTTCATTTCATGCGCTCAACCGGAACGGACGGGCGCGATCATCTTCACCTTTGCGGTGAGGCGCGCGACGAGGGCGCGCCGCCAACTGAGGACTGGACACCGTTCGTCACGTCCGAAATCAACGGCGAGATCCAGCTATGGTATGGTGGCGGCGCCTATTCGCCATCACGGGCATGCACTGGCAGATTCGGCCAGCTTGACTTCCGCCGCGATTTTTCAGCTAGGCTGGAACACGAAGTACGCCGCTGAACCCAAGTCTCACCGGACGCAGGCAGGAGCCGACGTTCGCTTCGATCGACGTCGAGAAGCGTGTCTCGACTTCGCTCGACACGAACGGGAGTTAGGAAGCCGCGAAAGCCGCCCTAGAGATTGTTGACGTTGTTCTCCTCCGGCGGCGCGGGCGTCACCGGGCGGCATTGCGGCAGGTTGAGCTGGTGCATGTCGGCGCAGGCGCGCACCTGCGTGTCGCCATTGGGGGCGATGAAGACCGCCCAGTGACGGCCGTCCTCGCACAAGGCGACCCACATCACCATGCCGCGATAATCTTCCTGGTAGCGGGCGCCGTCGACCCGCGTGCAACGGCGGCCATTGTCGCGGATCGCCCGCATCAGCGCGAGCCGCTGGTTGAGGCTGGTGAGCTTCAACAGCCCTTCGTGCATCGGGTTGGCAACCTTGATCTGGGCCCGGTTGGCCGGCTGTTCGCCGGATTCGCAGCCGGCGACGGCGACGCAGCCGGCGACAGCAACCGCGAGCAGAAGGCCTGAGTTCATTGACGGTTGCCGGGCGCGGCGCTGTTGCCGCCCAGTTGCGCCGCCTCGGCCGGGTTCAGCACCGCGGCCGACCCGTCATTGCCGAGCACGATCGTCCAGGTGACGCCGTTGTCGCACCGCGCGGTCCACAGCGGCAGCCCCTGGTGCTCGCCGGCGCGGGCCGACGATTCGACATGCTGACACGGCAGCCTCGCATCGCGGATGGCGCGGATGAAGACGGCGTTGCGCTCGCCTTCGCTCAACGCTTCGAGCCGGTTCTGGGTCGCCTGCGGGCCGGGGACGGCGACCTTGTTGTCGCCTTGCGGGGTAACGTCGCCGCAGCCGGCAATCGCGAACAAGGCGAGCGTCGTGGCGGATCGGGATGACAGCATGATCCTTCTCCCTTCTTGCGCCCCAACAATGACTGATCGGCGGTTCGGTTGCCTCATGCCGCCGCCAGCGCGCGATAATGCTCGCGCAGCCGCACCTTGTCGATCTTGCCGGTGCCGAGCTTGGGCAGCGGATCGGGCGAGATCCAGATTCGCTCCGGCACCTTGAAGCTGGCGATGTTTTCCTCGAGATACGCCGCCAGCGTCGCCGCATCGACGCCCCCTTTCTCGCACCAGACCACCGCCGCCGGGACCTCCCCCAGCCGCTCATCGGCGATGCCGAACACCGCCGCTTCCGACACCGCGGTGTGGGAATAGATCGCCGCCTCGACCTCGGCGGCGCTGATATTCTCGCCGCCCCGGATGATGATGTCCTTCTTGCGGTCGACGATGAAGAGATAGCCGTCTTCGTCCAGATAGCCGATGTCGCCGGTGCGGAAATAGCCGTCGGCGGTGAACGCCGCCTCGGTCGCCGCCTCGTTGCGCCAATAGCCGCGGATATTGGCCGCGGACCTTATCCCGATCTCGCCGCGCTCGCCTGTAGTGAGATGCGCGTCGCCGTCACCCAGAATCGCCAGCTCAACGATCGGCGCGTGCGGCCGCCCGGTCGAGGCCGGCTTGTCGTGATAATTGGTCCAGAAGTTGCCGCAGCCGACGGCGTTGGTCTCGGTGAGGCCGTAGCCGAGCGCCGGGCGGGCGTGGATGAAGCTGTCTTCCAGCCGCTTGACGTGTGCGACCGGGCGCGGCGCGCCGCCGGCGGCGATGTCGGTCATCGTCGAGAGGTCGTATCTGCCGCGGTCCGGATGCTGCATCAGCTCCAGGCTCATCGTCGGCACGCCGACGAAATAGGTGATCTTCTCTTTCTCGATCAGCCTGAGCGCCTCGCCCGCATCCCATTTCGGCATCAGCACCATGGTGCGGCCGATGACGAAACTGTTCAGCAGCACCGGCACCTCGCCGGTGACGTGGAACAAAGGCACGTTGACCAGGGTCCTGGGCTCCGGGACCGTCTCGCCGGCGCCTTCGCGGATGCCGCGCAGCACGGCGAGGCTGATCGTATAGGCATAGATGCCGGTGGTGACGGCGCGGTGAGTGGAGACGGCGCCCTTGGCGAGGCCGGTCGAGCCCGAGGTGAACAGGATCGTCGCGTCGTCGTCTGGTCCGACCGGCGGCGGCGGCCCTTCCGGCCCGCCGATCAAGGGCGCGAGCGCCTCGGCGAGCGGCCGCTCGATCGGCAGCGAGACGACGCGGCAGCCGCCGCAGCCGTCCTCGATCCGCTTCGCCCGACCTTCGTCGGCGATGACCAGCTTCGGCTCGACCAGTTCGAGCGCGTCGCGCATCTCGTCCGCCTGCCACCAGCCGTTGAGCAACGTGGCGATCCCGCCCGCCTCGAGGATCGCCATGTAGGAGACGATCCAGGCCGGACAGTTGCGCATCGCGATGCCGACCCGGTCGCCCTTCTCGATGCCTGATCCGACCAGCGCTTTCGCGAGCTTCTGGGCATGGCGATGGAGATCGGCGAAGGTCAGCCGCTCGTCGCCGGCGACGACCGCCTCGGTCGCGCCTTCCAGCGTGCAGAAAATGTCGAACAGGATCGGCAGCGTCGCCGGCAGGTTGGCGACGACCGCCCGTCCAGCCGCGTCGCGCGCGATGACGAAGCGGCCGCCCTCGCCGGTGACGGCGGCCAGCACCGCGTCATATTTGCGGTCGAGCTCGCTCGGCATCCTTCCCGCTTTCCCTCGCCTTTGCCTTTTCTTCGCCCCTCCTTATGAAGGCGCGAACCTGAAGGGGAAAGCCTTGATCGACGCGTTCACCATGATGCTGGCGACGGCAGCGGATGCGATCAGCTATCGCGACCTGGGGCTCAGCCCGATCGCGCTCGATCTCGGCTGGTTCCAGCTCCGCTGGTACAGCCTCGCTTACCTCGCCGGCATCATCCTCGGCTGGTGGTATTTGCTGAAGCTGATCGATCAGCCGCGCGCGCCGATGGCGCGGCGCCACGCCGACGACATGGTGTTCTTCGCGACGCTCGGCGTCATCATCGGCGGCCGGCTCGGCTATGTCCTGTTCTACAAGCCGATGGACTATTTCGCCGATCCAGTTGCGATCCTGCGGCTGTGGGACGGCGGCATGTCCTTCCATGGCGGCGTCATCGGCGTGTCGCTTGGCATCCTGTGGATGGCGCGCCAGCACAAGCTCGATTGGCTCCGCATCCACGATTATGTCGCCTGCTGCGTCCCCTTCGGCCTGTTCTTCGGCCGGCTCGCCAATTTCGTGAACAGCGAGCTGTGGGGCGGCGTCACCGACGTGCCCTGGGCGGTGCGCTTCTGCGAGGCGTTCGACCGTTCGGGCGCCTGCCAGATCGTCGGCTCGGCCCGCCACCCGAGCCAGCTCTACGAGGCGGCGCTGGAGGGGATTCTGCTGTTCGCGGTGCTCGGCTGGATGTTCTGGAAAACCCGTGCCCGCTATCAGCCCGGCAAGCTCGTCGGCGCCTTCCTGCTCGTCTACGGCCTCAGCCGCTTCCTCGTCGAGTTCATCCGCGAGCCGGATACGCATCTCGTCGAGTTCTCGCGCAACTACTGGCTGCATATGGGCCAGTGGCTGAGCCTGCCGATGATCCTGGGCGGCCTCTATCTGATCGTCACCGCGAAGCGGCGCGAGGGCCGCGTGAGCGCAGTGCCAGCCGAGGACAAGCTCGCCGATGAGCCCGCTTGAGAAGCAATTGCGAGCGCGGATCGAGCAAGACGGGCCGATCAGCGTCACCGACTATATGGCCGCCTGCAACGCGCGTTATTATGCGAGCCGCGACCCGCTCGGGCGGAGCGGCGACTTCATCACCGCGCCGGAGATCAGCCAGATGTTCGGCGAATTGGTGGGGGCGTGGCTGGGCGACCTGTGGGCGCGCGCCGGACGGTCCGCAAATGCCGTGTTTGTTGAACTGGGACCGGGGCGCGGCACACTGGCCGGCGATGCTCTGAGAGCGATGGCCAAGGCCGGGCTGAACCCCGAAGTCCACTTCGTCGAGGCGAGCCCGGCGTTGCGGCGCGTGCAAGGCGAACGTGTTCCGGCCGCAACATGGCACGACAATATCGCGACGCTGCCGCAGGATGGCCCGCTGCTGATCGTCGCGAACGAATTTTTCGATGCCCTTCCGGTCGAGCAGTTCGGCAGCGACGGCGCAGCCCTCAAGATCGAGGCCGACGACGATCACTTCATGCGCTGCGGCGCGGTGGTGCGGGAGGCTTCCTCGGCATCCGAGGCGATCGTCGCGGATCTCGCACAGCGCCTGTCGAAGCAAGGCGGCGCGGCGCTGATCGTCGATTACGGCTATAAGGGCCCGAGCAGCGGCGACACGCTGCAAGCCGTCTCGCGCCATGCGTTCGCCGATCCGTGGCGCGCGCCGGGAACACGCGACCTGACAGCCCATGTGGGCTTCGCCGCGCTCGCAAATGCCGGCGAGTGCGCGGGCGCTCGTATCTGCGGCCCGGTCGCGCAGGGGCCATGGCTTGAGGCGCTCGGCATCGGCGCGCGCGCCGATGCGCTGGCCAAGGCGGCGCCAGACCGGGCCGACGAAATCGACGGCGCGCGGCATCGGCTGACCGCTCCCGGTCAGATGGGCGAATTGTTCAAGGTTCTCGCGATCGCATCACGCGATTGGCCCGTCCCGGCGGGGTTCGGCGCATGAGCGACATCCTCTGGCGCAATGCGGGCCCGGATGACGCGGCGACGTTGGCGGCGATCGGGCGCGAGAGCTTCATCGAAACGTTCGGTCACCTCTACACGCCGGAAAATCTCACCGCCTTCCTCGAAATCCACGAAGAGGAGAATTGGCGGCAGGAATTGTCTGATCCGCGTTACGCGGTGCGGCTCGGCTTCGTCGACGGAATCAACGCCGCTTATGTGAAGCTCGGCCCGCCCTCGCTTCCCTTCACGCCGCCGAAAGACAGTATCGAGCTTCGTCAATTCTACATCCTGAAGCCCTGGCAAGGCGCCGGCCTCGCGCTGGCGATGATGGACTGGACGCTGGCCGAGGCGCGGCGGCGCGGCGCGGCCCATATCTATCTTTCCGTCTTCATCGACAATCACCGCGCCCGCCGCTTCTACGACAAACAGGGCTTCGAGCCGGTCGGGCGCTACGACTTCATGGTCGGCACCCATGCCGATGAGGACATCGTCATGCGGCGGGCATTATGAGCGTCACCTATCGCGACGCCGCCATCGCCGACGGCCCGGCGCTGGCCGACATGGGCAGGCGTTGCTTCGTCGAAACCTTCGGCCCGCATTTTCCGCCCGACGACATGACGCTGCATCTCGGGCGCATGTTCGGGCCGGAGGGCCTGTCCGCCGAGCTGCACGATCCCGATCTGCGCGTCCGCATGGCCGAAGAGAACGGCGAGATCGCCGCCTATCTGAAGCTCGCGCCGATGAGCCTGCCGGTCCCGCACGAGCCGGGCGCGCTCGAGGTGAAACAGCTCTACGTGCTGGGGCTCTGGCAGGGCGCCGGCGTTGCGGCCGTTTTGATGGACTCGGCCATCGAAACAGCCCGTTCCGAGGGCGCCCCAGCGATCTATCTCAGCGTCTGGGAGCAAGGCGCGCGCGCCATCGCTTTCTATGCGCGACGCGGCTTCGTGCAGATCGGCGTGGCGCCATTTCAACTCGGCAGCCGCGCCTATCAGGATCCGGTGATGAGGCTCGGCCTTTGAAGGTCGAAGTGATCCATGCCGATGCGCTCGCCGGCGTGCCGCACGGCTTCCTCGGCCGGCCTGGCGGCGTTTCGACCGGCCATTGCGAAGGGCTCAACACCGGCTTCGGCGCGGATGACGGACGCGACGCGGTCATCGAGAACCGCCGCCGCGCTATTGAAGCGGTTGCGCCGGGAGCAGCCTTGGTCACGGGCCATCAGATTCATTCCGCCGAGGTCGTGGTCGCGACCGCGCCCTGGCCTGACGACGCCCGCCCCAAGGCCGATGCCTTGGTCACCGACCGTCCCGGTCTCGCGCTCGGCATCGTTACCGCCGATTGCGCGCCGGTCCTGCTCGCCGACCGCGACGCCGGCGTGATCGGTGCCACCCATGCCGGTTGGAAGGGCGCGTTCGCCGGCGTGATCGGCGCGACGGTGGCGGCGATGGAAAAGCTGGGCGCGGACCGGAGCCGGATCGCCGCCGCGGTCGGGCCGTGCATCGCTCGCAAGAGCTATGAGGTCGACGAAGACTTCCTCCGCCGCTTCGTCGAGGCCGAGCCGGAAAATGAGCGCTTCTTCGCCCCCGGCCGCGAAGATCATCACCAGTTCGATCTCGAGGCCTATGTCCTGTCGCGGCTGGCCGAAGCAGGCGTGACGCGGGCCGAGGCGCTCGGCCTCGACACCTATGCCGATTCGGATCGCTTCTTCAGTTTCCGCCGCGCCACCCACAACAGCGAGCCGACCTACGGCCGCCAGCTCTCCTTGATCGCGCTTCCGGGCTAGCGAGCGGCGCGCCGGCTCGCTAAAGCGCGGCCGGGCAACGGACCTCACCCCTGGGCCGCTCGGAAAGAGCGGCCTTGAGCCCCGTCTCCTGACGGCGGGCTCGGTCTCCACGCAGAGTTTGCGCCAGAGGAGACATGAATATGCAGGACGAATCCGATCTCACCGGCGGCACCCCGCGCCGCCGCCCCAAGGCCGACGTGCTCGAAATCGGCGGCCGGCGGCTGAAGCCGTCGACCCTGATGATGGGCCATGGCTTCGATCCGGCTCTATCCGAGGGCTCGCTGAAGCCGCCGATCTTCCTCACCTCGACCTTCGTTTTCGAGAATGCGGCGGCGGGCAAACACCATTTCGAAGGCGTCACCGGCAAGCGCCCGGGCGGCGCCGAGGGCCTGATCTATTCGCGCTTCAACGGCCCCAATCAGGAAATCCTCGAGGACCGCCTGAGCGTCTGGGAGGATGCGGAGGACGCGCTCACCTTCTCGTCGGGCATGTCGGCGATCTCGACGCTGCTGCTCGCCTTCGTCCAGCCGGGCGACATCGTCGTCCATTCGGGCCCGCTCTACGCCGCGACCGAAACCCTGATCGCCCGCATCCTCGGCCGGTTCGGGATCAGCTGGCTCGATTTCCCCGCCGGCGCGACCGAGGAGGAGATCGCCGCCGTCGTCGAGCAGGCGAGGGCCAAAGGCCGCGTGCCGCTGATCTATCTCGAAAGCCCGGCCAATCCGACCAATGCCCTGGTCGACGTGCAGGCTGTTGCCCGGGTGCGCGACGCGCTCTTCGCCGTCGGCGAGCGCCCGCCGATCGCGATCGACAACACCTTCCTCGGGCCGCTGTGGCACCAGCCACTGCGGCATGGCGCGGACCTGTCGGTCTACAGCCTGACCAAATATGCGGGCGGCCATTCCGATCTTGTCGCCGGCGGGATCACCGGGTCGAAGGAGCTGATCAACCAGATCCGGATGCTGAGGAACACGATCGGCACGATCACCGATCCCAACACCGCCTGGATGCTGCTGCGCAGCCTCGAGACGCTGGAGCTGCGCATGACCAGGGCGGGCGAGAACGCCGCCAAGGTCTGCGCCTTCCTTCGCGATCATCCCAAGGTGGAGAGCGTCGGCTATCTCGGCTTCCTCACCGAGGGGCGGCAGGCCGACATTTATCGCCGCCATTGCACCGGCGCGGGCTCCACCTTCTCACTCTATCTCAAGGGCGGCGAGCGGGAGAGCTTCGCCTTCCTCGACGCGCTCCAGATCGCCCATCTCGCGGTCAGCCTCGGCGGCACCGAGACATTGGCGAGCTGCCCGGCGGCGATGACGCACCTTTCAGTGCCGCCCGAGCGCAAGGCCGAGATGGGCATTACCGACAATCTGGTCCGCGTCTCGATCGGGGTCGAGGATCCGGACGATCTGATCGCCGATTTCGATCAGGCGCTGAACGCGGTTTAGGCCCGCCGGCGGTCGCGCCATTCCAGCACTTCCCAGCCCGCGTCGCGTGCGACGCGGGCGAGGCGGTTGTGCGGGTTGGTCGCGAAGGCCTCGTCCGACCAGGCATGGACGGGCGCGTCGGAGACATGGTCCGAATAGAAGCGGATGTGGACCGCCGCACGCTCCAGCCCCTCGCGCTGGAGCCAGGCCTCGATCATGTCGAGCTTGCCGAGGCCGTAGCAGTTCGCGCCGGAAATCCTGGCGACGATCCGGCCCTCGCTGTCGGGCAGCGTCTCCGTGGCGATCACGTCGTCGAAGCCGAGCCGTTTGGCGATCGCCGCCGCGTAAAGGCCGTAGGACGCGGTCGCCATCACCAACCGGCGGCCAGCGGCTTTGTCCTCGGCCAGGCGGGCGCGGGCGCCGGTAAGAATGTTGGTCGCCACCTGCCGTTCGGCGAAGCGCTGCACGACCGGCTCGAGCCGTTCGGGCCGCGGCCGGCCGATCAGCAGCCGGTAATTCCATTCCTTCAATCGCCCGCGATCGATGATCCGCAGGCCGTAAAGGATCGTGGTGAGCAACGAAATCGGCGCGAGCAGCGCGCGCCACGGCGCCAGCCGGGTCATCGCAAACCACAGGAATGGGCCATAGGTCGGCCCGCGGGTCACCGTCCGGTCCATGTCGTAGATCGCCAGCGCCTGGATCAAGGTTTGCCGCACGGACATCGAAGCGTCGCTCCTCACCATCCCTCCTTGCCGCTCGCCCCTTTTTGAAGCACGGTCAAGGTGATGACCGAGCTCAGCCCGAGCATGGAGAACGACGCGTGCGTGCTGCGGTTTCGCGGCAACCTGTCGCTGCTGCGCGCGCGCCGGCTGAGCGAGGAGATCGACGAGATCACCGCCGAGCGGATCACCGTCGATCTCGCCGAGGTCGACGCGATGGACACGGTCGGCGCCTGGCTGATCCACAAGCTGGTGCGCGACCGCGGCGCGACCGTGATCAACGCGACCGCGGATCAGCAATCGCTGATCGACCAGGTCGCCAAGGCCGACCGGCCGATACCGACCGAGGAGGACGAGGAGCCGGTGATCGAGGAGATCGTCGGCCGGGTTGGAGGCGCGACCCAGCTCGCCGCCCAAACCATGCTTGGCCTGCTTGGCTTCTTCGGCCAGCTTTGCATCTCGCTCTGGGGGATCATGCGCCACCCGCGCCGCTTCCGCTTCAACGCGGTGGTGATGCGCTTCGAGGTGGTCGGCGTCCATGCGCTCGGCATCATCGGTCTGATGAGCTTCCTGGTCGGCATCGTCATCGCCCAGCAGGGCGCTGTGCAGCTGCGCCAGTTCGGCGCCGAGGTGTTTACCATCAATCTGGTCGGTCGCTCGGCGATGAAGGAGCTGGGCGTGCTGATGACGGCGATCATGGTCGCCGGCCGCTCCGGCTCCGCCTTCGCCGCCCAATTGGGCACGATGAAGCTGAATGAGGAAGTGGATGCGATGCGCACCATCGGCGTGTCGCCGATGGAGGCGTTGGTCATCCCGCGGGTGCTGGCCACCGTGCTGATGATGCCATTGCTCGGCTTCTACGCCGCGATCCTTGCCATCGCCGGCGGCGGCATCTTCTGCTGGCTCAGCCTCGGAATCCCGCCGATCACCTTCATCCAGCGCATCCGCGAGGTCGTGCCGATGGAGGACCTCTTGCAGACGCTGATCAAGGCGCCGGTGTTCGGCATGATCATCGCGATGGCCGGCTGCTATCAGGGGCTGCAGGTCAAGGGCAATGCCGAGGAGGTCGGCCTTCGAACCACAACCGCGGTCGTTCAGGGCATCTTTCTGGTGATCGTCCTCGACGCCTTCTTCGCCGTCTTCTTCACCGCGATCGGCTTCACCTGATGGCGGCGGACGAGGAAGCGATCATCTGTGTCCGGGGTCTGAAAAACGGCTTCGGCGACCAGATCGTTCATGACGGGCTCGATCTCGACGTCAGGCGCGGCGAGGTGCTCGGCGTCGTGGGCGGATCGGGCACAGGCAAATCGGTGCTGATGCGCTCGATCATCGGCCTCCAGACCCCGCTCGCCGGTGAGATCGAGGTATTCGGCGTCCCGATGGTGGGCCGCGACGAGGACGACGCGAAGCATGTCCGCCGCCGCTGGGGCGTGCTGTTTCAGGGCGGCGCGCTCTTTTCCACCCTCACCGTCGCCGAGAATATCGAGGTTCCGATCCGCGAATTCTTCCCCGGCGTCGACGACGAGCTGCTGCGCGAGATTGCTGGCTACAAGATCCTGATGAGCGGCCTGCCGGCGAGCGCGGGGGAGAAATATCCGTCCGAGCTATCCGGAGGCATGCGCAAGCGCGCCGGCGTCGCCCGGGCGCTCAGCCTCGATCCCGAATTGCTGTTCCTCGACGAGCCGACCGCCGGCCTGGACCCGATCGGCGCCGCCGCCTTCGACGAACTGATCCGCGAGCTTTCCGACGCTCTCGGCCTCACGGTCTTCCTGATCACCCACGATCTCGATACCTTGCATGCGATCTGCGACCGGGTCGCGGTGCTCGCCGACAAGAAGGTGATCGCGGTCGGCACGATCCCGGAATTGCTGGCGTTGGACCACAAATGGATACAGGATTATTTCAACGGGCCGCGCGGCCGGGCCGCCGCGGCGGGGCTCAGTAAGCACCAGGAAGTCGAGGCCTGATGGAGACGCGTTCAAACCAGGTGCTGGTCGGCAGCATCGTGCTGGGCCTGATCGCCGCCTTGGTGGTGTTCGCGATCTGGCTGACCTCGTTGGGCGAGGGCGGGCAGAAGACCTATGACGTCTTCTTCCAGCAATCGGTCGAGGGCCTCGCCAAAGGCTCGGGCGTCACCTTCCGCGGCGTCCCCGTCGGCCAGATCGAATCGATCAACCTCGAGCCGAACAGCCCCCAATTCATCCGGGTGCGTGTTTCCGTGAGTGAGGACACGCCGATCCTGCAGGGCACCACGGCGACGATCCGCGGCGTCGGCTTCACCGGCGTCTCGCAGATCCAGCTCGATCCGCCCGAGCAGCAGGCCGACGCGCGGACGGCGGCGCGCGAGGAAATCCGTTGTCCCGAGCAGAACCCGCAATCCGAATGCCCTTATGGCCATCCGGTAATCCCGACCCGGGCGGGCGGCATCGCGGCCCTGCTCAACAGCGCGCCGGAATTGCTCGAACGGGTCTCGCGCCTGACCGAACGGCTCACCGCCTTGCTCACCGACCGCAACCAGGAATCGATCGCCGGCATTCTCGACAATCTCGAGGAGGTCAGCCGCAACCTCGCCGAGCGGTCGCCGGAGATCGCCGCGACCCTCGCCGAGGCGCGGACCGCGATCCGTCAGGCGGGCGCTGCGGCTGAACAGATCGGCCAGCTTGCGGGGAGCACCCAGCAGATGCTCGACCGCGACGGGCGCCCGCTGGTCGCCGATCTGCGCCGGACGCTGAGCACGGCCGACCGATCGATTCAGGAAATGCAGGCCGCGATCAGCGACGCGAGGCCAGGTCTGCGCGCTTTCTCGAACCAGACGCTGCCTGAGGTGGGCCAGCTCACCCGCGATCTGCGCGCAACGAGCGAATCGCTGCGCGAAATCACCGATCGCTTGAACCAGCAGGGTGTCGGCGGCGTCATCGGCGGCCCGCGCCTGCCGAACTACCGGCCCGGGAGACGAGGACGATGATGCCTATTCGCTTGGCTCTTCCCGCCGCGGCCTTGCTCGCGCTCGCCGGCTGCTTCGGCGGCGGCGCGCCGAGCCAGCTGCTCACCCTGACGCCGAGCCAGAGCCGGCCCGCCGCGAGCCCGCAAAGCGCAGGCCAGGGCGCGGCGATCACCGTCGTCGACCCGACCGTGCCGCAGGCGCTGAGGACGACGCGAATCCCGGTCTATGTCAGCGACACGACGATCCAGTATCTGGAAGACGCGGCCTGGGTCGAGAATCCCGGCGTGCTGTTCGGGCGGCTGCTCGGCGAGACGATCGCGGTGAGGACCGGGCGCGTCGTGCTCGACGCGCGCCAATATTCGCAAGACCCCGGAACGCGGATCACCGGCCAGCTGCACCGCTTCGGGCTCGATCCGGCGCGGATGGAAGCGGTCGTCGTCTATGACGCGACGATGCCGCGTGGGGCCGGGATCGTCACCAATCGCTTCGAGGCCAGGGTGCCGGTCGCCGAAGCCACGCCGGCCGCGGTTGCCCCTGCGCTCAATCAGGCCGCGAACCAGGCGGCCGAACAGGTCGCCGCCTGGGTCGGCGGCGGCTAGTCAGGCAGCCAGGCTCTTGCTCGCCTGCTCGAACACGTCCTTGCTGAGGCCGGACGTGCCGACGATCCGCTCGAGCTCGGCCTTCATCCGCGCCGCGCGCTTGTCGTCGAAGCGGCGCCAGCGGCCGAGCGGCGGGACCAATTTCGCCGCGGTTTGCGGATTGAGCTTGTCGGCGGCGAGGATCATGTCGGCGAGGAACTTGTAGCCGCGCCCGGAGGCGTCGTGGAACGCACGCTGGTTGGCCGAGAAGGCGCCGGCCAGGGACCGCAGCCGGTTCGGATTGGCGAGGGTGAAATCGCCGTGGCGGGCGAGCGCCTCGACCCGCTCGGGCGTGTCGTCGCGCGTCGCGAGCGCCTGGACCGTGAACCATTTGTCGATCACCAAAGCGTCCGATTTGTAGCGATCGTAAAAGGCCTGCAGCGCCCGGCCGCGCTCCGGCGCGGTGGTGTTGACCAGCACGCCCATCGCCCCCTGCCGGTCGGTCATATTGTCCGCCTCGTCATATTGGGTCAGCGCCAGCCAGGCGGCGTCGCGCGCTTCCGCCGCCATGATATAGCCGAGCGCGATCGTGCGCAGGCGGCGGGCGCCTTTGGCGGCAGGATTGTAGGCGTAGCGGTTAGCGGAATGGGCTCCATAGGCGTCGCGCCACAGTGACTCGAGCTCGCTGCCGAGATCGCGGCGCAGCGCCTCGCGCGCGGCGTGGATCGCCTCGGGGTCCACGCGCTCCATCCGGTCGCCGATGAAGGCCTCGCTCGGCAGCAGCACCGCCTCGGCGACGAAGGCCGGGTCGAGCGCCTGGTCCATCAGGGTGCGCCGCACCGCCTCGATCACCGGCCGATGGTCCGCCGCGCCGCCGATCGCGGCGATCAAAGTGTCGAGCATCAACTGCTGCATCGCCTCGTAGCGGGCGAAGGGATCGTCGTCGCGCGCCGAGAGGAAGGCGAGCGCATCGGCGCCGCGATCGGTTTCCAGCACGATCGGGGCCGAGAAGTCGCGGTTCAATGAGACGACCGGCCGCGTGGGCGCGCCGGCGAGCGGCAGCTCGGCGCTGACGGAATCGAAGACGAACAGCCTTTCCTCCGCCTTCGCGCCGGTTTCCTCGTCGAGCACGGCGAGCTTGAGCGGGATCGGCATCGGCTGCTTGACCGGCTGGCCCGGCGTCGGCGGCATCTCCTGCTCGAGCAGCAGCGCCTTGCGGTCGTCCGACAGCCGCGCCCGCACCCGCGGCGTCCCGGCCTGCGAATACCAGAGCCGGAACTGCGCAAGATCGATCCCGCTCGCCCGCTCCATCGCGCGGACGAAATCTTCGCAGGTCACGGCCTCGCCGTCATGGCTCGCGAAATAGAGGTCGCAGCCGGCGCGGAACTTCTCTGGGCCCAGGATGGTGTGCATCATCCGGATCAGCTCGGCGCCCTTGTTGTAGACGGTCGCGGTGTAGAAGTTCGAAATCTCGATATAGGAATCCGGCCGCACCGGATGGGCGAGCGGACCGGCATCCTCGGGAAACTGGGCGGCGCGCAGCATCCGGACGTCCTCGATCCTTTTCACCGCGCGACTGCCCATGTCGGCGCTGAACTGCTGGTCGCGGAAGACGGTGAAGCCCTCCTTCAGCGACAATTGGAACCAGTCACGGCAGGTGACGCGGTTGCCCGACCAATTGTGGAAATATTCGTGCGCGACGACGCCCGCGATCGCGTCATAATCGGCGTCGGTCGCGGTGTCGGGATCGGCGAGGATGTAGCGGCTGTTGAAGATGTTCAGCCCCTTATTCTCCATCGCGCCGAAGTTGAAATCGGCGACGGCGACGATGTTGAACACGGCGAGGTCATATTCGCGGCCATAGACCTCCTCGTCCCACTGCATCGCCGCCTTGAGGCTCGCCATCGCATGCTCGGTACGCGGCAGATCGCCGTCGCGGACCCAGATGCCGAGCTCGACCTCGCGGCCGGCGCGGGTGACGAAGCGGTCGCGATTGCAGACCAGATCGCCGGCGACGAGCGCGAACAAATAGCAGGGCTTGGGGAAGGGATCGTGCCACTCGGCCCAGTGCCGCCCGCCGGCGAGCTCGCCCGAGCCGACCGGGTCGCCATTGGCGAGCAGCACCGGATAAAGCGCCCTGTCCGCCTCCATCCGCACCCGATAGGTCGAGAGAACGTCCGGCCGGTCGATGAAGGGCGTGATCCGGCGGAAGCCCTGGGCCTCGCACTGGGTGCAGAGCAGTCCGCCCGATTCGTACAGGCCCATGAGCTTGGTGTTGGCGCGCGGCGCGATCGCGACCTCGGTCTCGATCGTCGCGCTGTCGCCGGCGACCGGGACAAGGATCGCATCTGGGTGACGCTCGACCTCGACCGCCGCGCCATCGACCTTCACGCCGAGCAGCTCCAGCTCGTCCAGATCGAGCACGAGCGGCAGATCATGCGCCCCTTTGCGCCCAACCTTCAGCGTCGCGCGGACGACGGTGCGTTCCGCGTCGAGCTGAACGTCCAGGTCGATTTCGGAAATCAGCCAGTCGGGCGGACGATAATCCTCACGCCGGATCGTGGCCGGCGCGGCGGGAGCGTTCTGGGCGTCGAGCATGACGGCCCTTTAGGGTCCAGGCCCATGACCGGCAATGGCCGGGATCGCCCGGAGAAGGCCGCGAAGCGGCGGCCGGTTATGGGCCTGGACCCTCGACGCGCCGGCACGAATCCGCCAGACAGGCGTTGAATGGGCATGTCACGCGCCTGGGCCATCGTTGCGATCCTCGCCGCCGGCTTCCTGCTCGGCGCGCCGGCGACGACCGCGACGCCGGAATCCGGGCCATCGGCCGCGAAGCAATCGCGGCCGGCGCGGGACTGCTTCTCCGCCCGCACCGTCAACGGCTTCCGCCCGGTCGGCCGTGAGGCCGTCGACGTGACGGTGAGCCGCAACCGGCAATATCGCCTGACCCTCGTCGGCTATTGCCCCGACGTCGACTGGTCGCTCAGCGTGGCGCTGCGCACCCGCGGCGGTTCGTCGTTCATCTGTGCCGGCCTCGACGCCGAGCTGCTGGTGCCGAGTCCGACCGGCCTGCAGCGCTGCGCGGTCACCGAGGTCAGGCGCCTGTCGCCCGAAGAGATCGAGGCGGCGCGGCGCATCCGGCGCTAGTCGGCCCGGGTCACCTTCACGCTCTGCTCGATCAGCTCGGCAGTGCCGAAGATCGTCATGAAGGCGATATCGGTGGCGTCGCGGCCGACGCAGATGCGGGCGACGTTGGCGGTCGGCGCGAGGGAGGTGGCATCGACGAGATGCCAGCCGTCCTCCAGCCAGACTTCGACGACGGCGTGGAAATCGGGCGGATCGAGATCGAGCGCATAGCCGGAGACGAGCCGCGCGGGGATGCCCGCGGCGCGAGCGAAGCTGGCCATGAGATGAGCATAATCGCGGCACACGCCCTCGCGCGCGACGAAGGCGTCGGCGGCGGTGGTCTCGGCGTCGGTCGAGCCGGGGACATAGGTCATCTCGCGGCCGATCCAGTCCGCCATCGCCATGATCTTCGCGCCGCCTTCGAACGCGCCGAAATGGCGCTCGACGAACGTTTCGAACCGGTCCGCCTCGCAATAGCGGCTCGCGAGGAGATAGGGGACGACGAGCGGCGGCAGATCGGCCTTGGGCGCAGCGGCGAGGCCGGCGATATCGACCGCCGGCCGGTTCAGATCGACGATCGCGCGATAGGTCGCCCTGAGGCGCCCCTCGGCCGTCAGCCAGGTCCGCTGCCCGATCCCCTCCTCGCCGGCGATCGGCGCGAGCGGCCCGGAGCCGTCCACCGTCAGCCGGTCCCCGATCAGGATCTGGTCGGGAAGCTGCGCGACCTCGACCGCGAGCAGGATGTCGGCCCGCTCCGGCACATGATAATCCAGCACAACGTCGATCTCGAGCCGCATGTGTCCCTTTCGCCTGCCGCCGGCGCGTCGTCCAGCCGGCGATTCAGTCGGCCGGCGGCGGCGGCACGGCCCGCCGCGAGCGCAGCGCGATGATCAGCCCGGCGATGCCCAGCATTCCTCCGGCCAGCGCCGGCGGCGACCAGCGATAGCCTTCGGCCACGGTCGAGATCAGCATCGCCACGATCGGGATCAGGACGCTCGAATAAGCCGCGCGCGCCGCGCCGACCGCCCGGATGATGCGATAATAGAGCCAGAAGGCGAGCGCCGAGGCGATCACGCTGAGGTAGAGAAGGCCGAGCCAGTAGCCGGGCCGCGCCTCCGCGACCGGCGGCCCGGACACCGCCCAGGCGAAGGCGGCATTGATGATCCCGCCATAGAGCATCGCCCAGCCGAGCATCACCGCGATCGAGCGCGCGCGCATGCCGTCGGACAGCTGCATCACGTTCGAAATCGACGCCGCGAGCACGGCCAGCACGGTGAGGCCGAGACCGGTCAATACGCCCGCCAGCGGCACGGTCGCCTGCCGCGCCTCCTGGACGAACAGCAAGGCGACGCCGGCCATCGCCACCGCCGATCCCAGCACGAAGCCGGCCGTCACCCGCTCGCCGAAGAAGATCCGCGCCAGCACGGCGTTGGGCAGCACCAGCAAGGCGAAGACGACCGCCGCCAGACCCGAGGTGATGGAGAGTTCTGCGGCATAGACCAGATTGTAGTTGAGCGCGAACTGCAACAGGCCGGTCATCGCCGCGAGCCGATGCCCCGCCGCGTCGAGGCCGAGGCGCAGGGCGCCGAAACGCGCCAGCGCGAACATCGCCGCGGCGGCGATGAGGAAGCGATAGGCGACCGACCAGGGCGGCGGGACAGCTTCCGAGGGGATGGGGCCCAGCTGGTCCTTGATGACGATCCAGGTCGAGCTCCAGATCAGGGTGATCAGGAGGAAAGGCAACAGGACTTTCGGATCGCGAAACCCCGTTTCCTGCTGCGATCCTCGGGCCATATATGCAGATATAAAGAAGTCTTTATATGTCAGTCAAGGAGGTTGAAATTCAGAGCGCCCGGATGGCCGCGGCGAGCGCGTCGACATCGGCGCCGGCGCTGTCCCAGCTGGTCACGAACCGCGCCTCGCCTAGCCCCCAATCGTAGAAATCGAAGCCCCGCGCCCGGAGCGCCGCCGCCTCCTCGACCGTCACCCGGACGAAGATTTCGTTCGCCTCGACCGCGTGGATCAGGCGGTCACCGCCGGCCGCTTCGGCGAGACGCGTCGCGGCCTGGTTGGCGGCGCGGGCGTTCCTCAACCACACGTCGCCTTCGAGCATCGCGAGAATCTGCGCGGCCAGATAGCGGCCCTTGGAGAGCAGGTGGCCGGCGCGCTTGCGCCGGTAGCGCGTCGCCGCCGCCAGCTCGGGGCGGAAGAAGACCAGGCATTCGGCCGAGAGCCCGCCATTCTTGGTGAAACCGAAGGAGAGCGCGTCCACGCCGGCCCGCCAGGTGAGATCGGCGGGCGCACAGCCCAGCCGCGCGACGGCATTGGCGAAGCGCGCGCCGTCGAGATGGAAACCGAGTCCGCGCGCGCGGCACAGCTCGCCCAGCGCCGCCGTCTCCTCCGGCGTGTAGACCAGGCCATATTCGGTCGCGTTGGTGATCGACAGCGCGGCGGGCTGCATCTGGTGGACATCGTCGCGGATCGTCGCGGCCAGCGCCGCCACCGTCGCCGGCGCCAGCTTCGCGCCCGCCCCGTCGCCGAGCAGCAGCTTGGCGCCGTGGGTGTAGAATTCGGGCGCGCCGCACTCGTCGACCTGGATATGGGCGTCTCGGTGGCAGAGGACCGCGCCGTGCGGCGGACACAAAGCGGCGAGCGCGAGGCCGTTCGCCGCCGTGCCCGTCGACACCCAGAGCGCCGCCACCTCGGTCTCGAACAGCGCCGACAGCGCACCGTCAAGCCGCTGGCTCCAGGCGTCGCCGTCATAGGCGGTGTCGAGCCGATTCGCGTCCGATATCGCTGCCAGCGCCTCCGGGCAGGCGCGCGCCGCATTGTCCGAGAAAAACCGCATGACGCGGCCATGAAAGGCGCCGTGGCGCGCGTCAATCGGATCGGCGACGACGTCGTTTACGAAAATTTCGGTCTCCTCGACTATGCCCGCACGTGGAACTGGAGATTCGGGAAGCAGGATGGGCGTCGAACCCTTCGAGACCGTCGAGGCCGGCAAGCGGGCGTCGCGACGCGCGCGCGTGCTTCTCGCCGCCAAGCTGCACACGCCGGCCGGCATTTCCGACGCCCGGCTGCGCGACCTGTCGCGCCATGGCGCGCTGATCGAATCGCCGGCGATCGTGAATGCCGGAATGAAGGTCACGTTCGAGCGCGGCGCGAGTCGCGTGCCCGCCACCGTCGCCTGGGCGACGGGCCCTCGCATCGGAATCGAATTCGATCATCCGATCGACGAAAGCGAATTGCTCATCCATATCGGCCGGGCCCAGCCCGCCCCGAGCGGCCCAAGCAGCTATATCCGGCCCGGGATCATGCGCGGCATGTCCACCCAGGATCGCCGCCTGGCACAGGCGTGGAGCGTCGCGGTCGGCCTGAACCTGCCTGAGAAAGACGGCTGACGGAGCCGGCGATGGACGCCTTTCAGCCCGGTCCCGGCACGAATGATCCGCCAGGCGCGATCCAGGGCGAATTGTCTTTCGGCTCCGCGCTGAAGCCGGCGCGCGCGCGCAACGCGGACCGGATGCCGGTCGCCCTTCGCGCCGGCCTGCGGCAACGCGGCGCCAGCGCCGTTTCCGTGCAAATCCTCGATCTTTCCACCCACGGCTTCAGGATCGACACCCATTTGTCACTGGAGGTTGGTAATCAGATCTGGCTGCGCCTGCCGGGGTTGGAGGCGACGCCGGCCCATGTTGCCTGGGTGGACGGGCATTGCGCCGGCTGCGCCTTCGATCGGCCGCTTCATCCGGCGGTGCTGTCGATGATCATCGCGCGATCGGGAGGGTGCCCGACCCTCTCATGAGCGCCGCGATCGGGTGGATTCGATGAATCACAGATGCTGTGTTAAGCAGCGCGAATCGGGTGTGGGAGGCGACCGATATGGAGTCGGATTTTCGCTACTATAGCCGGCGTGCAGCGGAGGAGCGGCATCGCGCCGCCCGCGCCGTCACCGACGCCGCGCGCTGCCGGCATGACGAGTTGGCGATGATGTTCGCCGCCAAGGCCGCCCAGCCCCCCGAACGCTACGCCGAAGAATAGCCCTAGCGTCGGGCGACTGGTGCTGCCGGTGAGGATTGAACTCACGACCTCAGCCTTACCAAGGATGCGCTCTACCACTGAGCTACGGCAGCATTGTCGCGGGACGCGGCGCTATGGCCGCTGGCCCCTCGGGGTGTCAAGGCGGGCGTCATGAGCAAGGACGAGGAGCGTGAGAAACGGCTGGCCGCGGCGTTGCGCGAGAATCTGAAACGCCGCAAGGAGCAAGCGCGCGAGGCGAAGGACCAGAAGCCGAAGGGCGGCTAGCGCGGCTCGACGACGATCTCGGTCTTCAGCGAATTGGCGATGAAGCAGCGCTCGTGCGCCTCATGGTGGAGCCGGTCGAGCAACGCCGCGTCCGGCGCCCGTCCCGCGAAGCTGATCGCGGGCCTCAGCGTGATTTTCGTCATCCCGATCTTGCCTAGCCCAAGCCGGCCCATCGCGCCTTCCGCATTGTCGCTATAGGACGCGATGTCGAGCCCTTCGGCCTGGGCGAGCGACAGGAACCAGAGCATGTGGCAGGACGAGGCGGAGGCGATCAGCGCCTCCTCCGGATCGATGCCGGCCGGATCCGACATCGGCACCGGCACGACATCCGGCGAGGACGAACCAGTGATTGTCGCGCCGCCGTCGAACCGCCATTCGTGGCGGCGGCTGTAGCGGCCGCTCGCGAACCCGCCGTCCGAGCGCCACTCGACCGTCGCGCGATGACCCGGCATCGTCAGTCCGCCGCGACCTGGGTCGGCTGGCCCGAGAAGAGCGTGCTTGCAGCCGGCTCGCCATCGTTCCTTGCCGTCGCGATGAGAAGATCGGCGGCGCCGCCCGCCAGCGCCGCGCGCCGCGCCAGCCGTCCCTCGACCTGCGCTCCCGCGGCGATGGTGATCGTGTCATAGGCGACGTCGCCGGCGACGCGACCGCTTGCCTCGATGACGACGCTGCGGGCGGCGACGGTGCCTTCGACCAGGCCGCCGATCCGCGCCTCCTCGGCGATGATGTCGCCGGTGATCACCCCGCTCTGGCTCTGGCAGAGGCTGGCGCAGCGGACATGACCGTCGATCCGGCCATCCAGATGCAGCGCGCCTTCGCTGGTCACGTCGCCGCCGATCGTCACCTCGGCGCCGATTAGCGACAGGCCCGCCGCGCCGGCCTTCGCTTTCGGCCGCGCGGGCGGCCCGGCGGCAGCTTGCTTGCGTGAGAACATGAGGCCCCCTTCTGCCGGCGACTATCGGCGCTGGCTTGCGCGAGATCAAGCTGGGTCCGGCGCGCCCCAGGCGCGGGTGGCCGCAAAAGCGAATGGGGGCCGGCGTTGCCGCCGGCCCCCACTGTCCCGTTCCCTGGTGGCCCGTACCTGGGAGGCGGGGCCGCAAGAAGCGGGCGATTTCGAAAGCCGCGACGAACCGGGGGTTCGCCTCGAACTTTCCGGACTCCCGTCAGGAGCAAGCTCCATCCGGGTTTGCCCGTTGGCGCGCCGGCCCGGGACCGAGATCCCGGCGGCTCGCCATCCGGACCTTTGTCGCCCGAAGGCTCCTTGGGTCCGGATGGGGGCTCACGAAGCATCGCCGCTTTCGCTTCCGCGAGAGGGACGAGCCCGCTGCATCCGCCTGGCGGCGGCTTCGTCAGCCGCCCCGCCGTCCCGATCCGGCCTGCGCTCCGAAGAGCGCCGCCCTGACCGTTCTGGCCGTGTCCCGGGCGGTCCGCCGTCGCCGGCCTTCCGCCCCGTCCACAGCAGGGAAGCTGTCATGCCGCACGAGTCGCGCCAAGCGGATTCGCGCTGTGGATAATGAGGATAACGGGCATAAGCGCGCGCCCCCAACGCCCGGCTTGCGGCCCGCGCCATGGCCGCATAAAGGAGCGCGCAGCGACCGCCGGTGAGGCGGAGGGGTGCGCGCGAAAGGTTCGAACAGGGATGGACGATCGGTTCAACACCATTGCGGGATGGACGCTCGGCGCCGGCATCGTCCTGCTCGGCGCAACGCTCGTGACCGGCGAAATCTTCAAGGCCGAGCGACCCGAGCATATGGGCTATCCCATCAACGGCGTGGTCGAGGAAGGCGAGGGCGGCGCGGCCGCCGAGCAGCCGATCGCCCATTATCTCCAGACCGCCGATGCGACCCGCGGCCAGGCGATCTTCGGCAAGTGCCAGGCGTGCCACACGATCAACCAGGGCGGGGCCGCCGGCCTCGGGCCCAACCTCTACGGCGTGATGGGCGCCGGCGTCGCCCGGCATGCGCCGGGGTTCAATTATTCCGAGCCGCTCCGCGCTCATGGCGGGACCTGGGACTGGGAGACGATGAGCCAGTGGCTGCGGTCCCCACGCACCTTCGCGGCCGGGACGCGGATGACCTTCGCCGGCCTGTCCGACCCGCAGGACCGCGCCGACATCCTCCTCTATCTCAACCAGAATGGCGGCAATTTACAGGTCCCGCCGCCGCCCGCCGCCGGCGCGGCCGAGGGCAATGCCGCGGCCCCCGCGGGCAATGGCGCGGCGCCCGCAAGCAACGGCGCGGCCGAGGCGACCAACGCCGCTGCGGCGCAGGCCAATCAGATCGCGACGAACAACAAGCAGTAGCGGCCGGGTCGATCGCGGCTCAGCACCCGATCAGGGGATCTTCCTCGCTGCCGGCATAATGGCGGCAGACCGCGTCCCATGCCTCGTCGGCCGTCTCGCAGAAGGTGAAGAGATCGAGGTCGGTGGCCGAGATCACCCCTTCCTCGACCAAAGCGGGGAAGTTCACCACCCGCTCCCAAAACTCGCGGCCGAAGAACAGGATCGGCATCGGCCTGACCTTGCCGGTCTGGACCAGCGTCAGCAGCTCGAACGCCTCGTCGAACGTGCCGTAGCCGCCGGGAAAGACCGCCACTGCCCGCGCCCGCAGCAGGAAATGCATCTTCCTGAGCGCGAAATAGTGGAAGCGGAAGCTGAGGCTTGGCGTCACATAGTCGTTCGGGGCCTGCTCGTGCGGCAGGACGATGTTGAGGCCGATCGATTCCTGCCCTTCGTCCTCCGCGCCGCGATTGGCGGCCTCCATGATCGACGGGCCGCCGCCCGAGCAGACCACAAACTGCCGCCGCCCGTCCGCGTCGGGCGGGATCCGGCTGACCTTCCGCGCCAGCTTTCGCGCTTCGTCGTAGAAATGCGCCTTGGCCTTCAGCCGCTCGGCGATCAGCCGCTGCTGGTCCGTCGCGGCGACCTCGATCAAGGCCTCCGCCTTTGACGGCGCGGGAATGCGCGCGGAGCCGTAGAAGACGAAGGTGGTGGCGATGTTGGCCTCGTCGAGCAGCAATTCGGGCTTCAGCAATTCGAGCTGGAAGCGCACCGGCCTCAGGTCCGGCCGGAGCAGGAATTCGGTGTCCTGGAAGGCGAGCCGGTAGGCGGGGTCCAGCGTCTGCGGGCTTTCCGTCACTTGCTCGGCGGCGCGCGCCTCGACATGGGCCGAGCGGAAGCCGGTCTTGGGTTGTTTCGGATCGGTCATCGCCGCCGATTAGCGGCAATAAGGGCCGCGGCCCATATCGAAATGGAAATGGTTGGCGTGGAGCCGGTTCGCGTCCGGCCCCAGCGTAATCGTGAAACGCCGGCAGCCGGCCTGATGCACGGCGCGCAGGAAGCGGCGGACATCCCCATCCCCGCCGCGCCAACCGTCCAGCACCGTGATCCGCCGCCCGTCGGCGAGGACGAAAGCGGAGACGTCCACCGCATTGGCGAAGGCATGCTCGGACAGGCGGGCATTGGGATCGCCGTTGACCCCGCGGCAGGAATAGGTGCCGAACGTCTCGATCCGCCGCACCGCGGTCCGCAGGAAGCGGCGCGCGGCGGGCTGCACCTCCGCGCGCGTCCATTGGACGAAAGCGCGGGCGACCGGACAGGTCATCGCGCCGAGATTGGTCACCGGCGTGCCGATCTCGGTGAGCTGGACCGCGCCGAGCGCCGAGCAGCCGCCGCCGAACCTTCGGTCCGGCAGCACTCGAAAGCCGACCCGCTCGCGGGCGAGATCGACGGTGCATTGCGTCGTCACCGGGTTGCGGATGTCCGGCCGCGGCGGCTCGGGCCGGTCGCCGCGCGGGATGCAGGCGGCAAGTACACCGAGCGCGAGGATCACAATGACCACCTGCGACCGGGCAGGCATCAGTCTTGCGCCGCCGTCATCCACGATGGGCTATTTCGCGAAGGATGGCGGCTGGAAACGAAACGCCATTCTGAACCGATGGCCGGGCGCGGCCGCCCCGCTCGTCAACGTGGCCGACGGGCGGAAGAAGCCGGTGGCCTGGAGCCCGGCCAGCTGAAAGGCCCGATACGCCGGGTCGTCGGGATCGAGGCCTGAGACCTCCGGATCGACGCACAGCAGAGCGAGGTCCGGCAATATCTCGCAATCCATCCTCACCGTCGGCGTCAGTTCGCGATGGCCAACGTGGCGCGGATACAGCTCGCCCAGCTCATCTTCCGAGGCTCTACGTTCGAAATGGATCTGGGCCAGCGGGATCAGCGGCAAGTTGGCCGTTGCTGTTCGGATATCGGCGGGTGAAATGTGCTCCGGGATCACGACGACAAGCATGGAGGCAGAGTCCTGCAGGCGCTCGTCCAGCCGAAACCGGTAATGCTCGGCCAGCTCGGCGGCCGCCTGTTCGATATCGCCTTGCCGGCCCGGGACATCGCACACCGCCACGCCGCCCAGTTCTCGACCCAGCGAACAGCGCAACGAGAGGTTTCGACCTTCCGCCGGGATCACCAGACCGGTGAGGATGAAGCTGCGGACCGAGATGCTCGGCCGGGCGATGATCCTTTCCGCCTCAAACCGGATCGTCTCGGAGCCCTGAGGTATGATCGAAGGAAAGCGCTGCCCATCGGCGGGTAACGCCCAGCCCAGGGTCGAGCCGATTGCCAGGGCGAGGCCGAAATCGCGAACGATTGCCATGCCCCGATGATCACCCGATGTGCCGCACCGACGCAAGGGGTTGAGCCGCGGCGGCACTGCCCTTAAGCCCGTCCACGGGCCACGCCGCCCCAACGCGGTGCGGTCTCTCTGGAAGGAGAGACGTGATGACTGACTTGTTGCCGAAGCCGGCGGTGAAACCGGCGCGTCCTTATTTTTCCTCGGGCCCGTGCGCGAAGCCGCCGGGCTGGTCTCCATCAAAGCTCGCCACCGGCAGCCTCGGCCGCTCGCACCGCTCAAAGCTCGGCAAGGCGCGGCTCGCCCATGCGATCGAGCTGACCCGGCACGTGCTGAAGGTGCCGGCGGGGCACCGGATCGCGATCGTTCCCGCCTCCGACACCGGCGCGGTGGAGATGGCGCTCTGGGGCCTGCTCGGGCCGAGGCCCGTCACGCTGCTCGCCTGGGAGAGCTTCGGCGAGGGCTGGGTGACGGACGTGGCGAAGCAGCTCAAGCTGGACGCCAAGGTGCTGCGCGCCGACTATGGCCAGCTCCCCGATCTCGCGGCGGTCGATCCGGCGAGCGACATCGTCTTTACCTGGAACGGCACGACCTCGGGCGTGCGCGTGCCGGACGGCGACTGGATCGCCGACGATCGCGAGGGGCTGACGATCTGCGACGCGACCTCGGCCGCCTTCGCGACCGATTTGCCGTGGGACAAGATCGATGTCGCGACCTTCTCCTGGCAGAAGGTGCTGGGCGGCGAGGGCGGCCACGGCATGCTGATCCTCGGCCCCCGCGCGGTCGAGCGGCTCGAAAGCCACGCGCCAGCCTGGCCGATGCCAAAAATCTTCCGGCTCACGAAAGGCGGCGCGCTGATCGAAGGCGTGTTCAAGGGCGAGACGATCAACACGCCGTCGATGCTCGCGGTCGAGGACTATATCTGGGCGCTCGAATGGGCCGAGATGCAGGGCGGGCTCTATGCTCTGATCGAGCGCGCCGAAGCCAATGCCGCCGTGCTGTCGGACTGGGCCGAACGCAGCGCCTGGGCCGAGCATCTCGCCGCCGATCCGGCGACGCGCAGCAACACCAGCGTCTGCTTCAAATTCGCGGAAGGAGCGGTCGACGATCTGGACGACGCCGGCCGCCGCGCGCTCGGCAAGCGGATCGATGCGCTGCTCGAGGCCGAGGACGCCGCCTACGACATCAACGCCTATCGCGACGCCCCGCCCGGCCTTCGCATCTGGTGCGGCGCCACCGTCGACAGCGCGGATATCGAGGCGCTCGGCCCCTGGCTCGACTGGGCCTTCCATACCGCCATCCAAAGCCAGGACGCCTGAACATGCCCAAGGTTCTCATCTCGGATCGGATGGATCCGAACGCCGTCGAGATTTTCCGCGCCAATGGTGTCGAGGTCGACGAGCGGCCCGGCCTGTCAAAGGACGAGCTGAAGGCGATCCTGCCCGAATATGACGGGCTCGCGATCCGCTCGGCGACCAAGGTCACCGCCGATCTGCTCGCCGCCACGCCGAACCTCAAGGTCATCGGCCGGGCCGGAATCGGCGTCGACAATGTCGATGTAGCGGCCGCCACCGCGCGCGGCGTCGTGGTGATGAACACGCCGCTCGGCAATTCGATCACCACCGCCGAGCATGCCATCGCGCTCATGTTCGCCTTGGCACGCGAGCTGCCGCAGGCGGACGCCTCCACCCAGGCGGGCAAGTGGGAGAAGAACCGCTTCATGGGCGTCGAGCTGACCTCGAAAACGCTCGGCCTGATCGGCTGCGGCAATATCGGGTCGATCGTCGCCGACCGGGCGCTCGGCCTGAGGATGAAGGTGATCGCCTACGATCCCTATCTGACGCCGGAGCGGGCGCTCGATCTCGGCGTCGAGAAGGTCGAGCTCGACCAGCTGCTGGCGCGCGCCGACTTCATCACCCTCCATACCCCGCTCACCGACCAGACCCGCAACATTCTCTCCGCCGACAATCTGGCCAGGACCAAGCCCGGCGTCCGCATCGTCAATTGCGCACGCGGCGGGCTGATCGACGAAGCGGCGCTGAAGGCGGCTCTTGAGAGCGGCCAGGTCGCCGGCGCGGCGCTCGACGTGTTCGTCGACGAGCCAGCGAAGGACAATGCCTTGTTCGGCGCGCCCAATCTCGTCGCGACGCCCCATCTCGGCGCCTCGACCACCGAGGCGCAGGTCAATGTCGCGATCCAGATCGCCGAGCAGATGAGCGACTATCTGATCCGCGGCGGCGTCTCGAACGCGCTCAACATGCCCTCGCTCAGTGCCGAGGAAGCGCCGAAGCTGAGGCCCTATATGGAGCTGGCCGAAAAGCTCGGATCGCTGGTCGGCCAGGTCGAGGGCGAAGGGATCAGCGGCGTTTCGGTCGAGGTCGAGGGCGCGGCCGCGGAGCTCAACCAGAAGCCGATCACCGGCGCGGTGCTGGCCGGGCTGATGAAGACCTATTCCGACACGGTGAACATGGTCAACGCGCCCTTCCTGGCGCGTGAGCGGGGGCTCGACCTGCGCGAGATCCGCCACGACCGCGAGGGCGACTATCACACGCTCGTCCGGGTCACGGTGATGACTCCGGACGGCGAGCGGACCGTCGCCGGCACCCTGTTCGGCAATGCCGCGCCACGTCTTGTCGACATGTTCGGCGTCGCGATCGAGGCCGAGCTGGACGGCGAGATGCTCTATTTCGTCAACGAGGACAGACCGGGCTTCATCGGCCGGGCGGGAACGGCGCTGGGCGAGGCGGCGGTCAATATCGCCACCTTCCATCTCGGCCGGCGCGAGGCGGGCGGCGAGGCGGTCGCTTTGGTGGCGGTGGATGGCCATATCGACGCCGCTTTGGTCGACCGGCTCGCGGCCATGCCGGGCGTGAGAAGGGTTCAGCCGCTGCGTTTCTGATTCGGACGTGTTAGGACGGCGGCCGAAAGGGTCGCCGATGCGTGCGTTGCTTGCATTTGTCCTTGTCCTCGCCGCCGCGCCGGCCGCGGCGCAGCGCGAGCCTGAATGGCGCACCGCCCCCGAATATGACGTGCTGCTGCGCCCCTTCGCTTATGAGCCGCGCACGATCCGCCTCGAGGCCGGGCGCGCGGTGCGCTTGCGCTTCGTCAATGAGGGGCGTGCGACGCATAGCTTCTTCGCGCCTCGTTTCTTTCGTGAGGCACGATTGCGGCGCGGCGACGAGGACCTGGTCATGACCGGCCGCTTCCGGCTCGCGCCGGGCGAGCGGCGCACGATCGCGCTCGTTCCAGCGCGCGGCCGCTATCCGGTGCGCAGCTATAATTTCGCCCAACAGGCGCTCGGCATGCGGGCGCTGATCATCGTTGAATGAAAGGGAAACAGATGGCCAAGACCAAGGTGCCGAAGCGGGTGGGCGGCATGAAGCTGCCGAAGAAGGTCCGCAAGCAGGCGAAGAAGGCGCTGAAGCTGGTCGACGGGCCGGTCGTGCGCGATTTCGCCGTCGCCGGCCTCACCGCCGCGGCCGAGGCTTTGGTCGAGCGCACCTCGGCCGAACTGCGCGCGGCGGGCGACCGGCAGCGCAAGGCGACGCTCGACGCGCTCGATCTCGGCGACATGCTGCGCGCCGCCGCGATCGAAGGGGCGCGGCGCTTCGTCGAAGGCTTTGAGCAGGCCCGGCGCGAGCCCGCGACAAAGCCCGCGCGCGCGGCCTCGGCGAGAAGCGCCGCCCGCAAGCCGGGAGCGAAGCCTGCCGTGGCGCGCAAGCCGAAAGCGGCGGCCAAGCCCGCCGCCAAGGCGACACCGGCGAGCAAGGCCAAACCGGCCCGGAAGGCGCCGGCAAAAAGCCGGAAGCCTAGCGCTCGGTCGGGCCCGGCCCGGTCACGCCGCCCCGGCGGCGCGGCGACCGCTCCCGAATGATCCCCTCGCCGCGCAGCTGGCCGCGGATCGCCCCGGCCGGCTGCGCGGCGGTGTGGACGTTCACATAGAAATCGTAGCCGCGCATCCCGATCTCGCGCGCCAGGCCAAGCTCGGCGAGCTGGCAGCCCTGGCTGCGCCCCGCCGCGTCGGGCGTGGTCAATGTCAGCACCGGCGGGCCGGTGACGCCCGCCGCGCCGCGATGGATATGGGCGGCGGTCGCCGGATCGATCTGGCGGGCGTAAAGATTCCAACAAACTTCCCCGGTGCGCGGATCGACGCGGACCTCGACCGTGCCGTTGCCGTCCGGATCGCCCGGGCCGGGAACCTCCTGGATGCCGGTCATCGACACGCCCAGCACGGCGCGCTGCATGCCCGGCCCGCCGGCGCAGGCGCCCAGCAAGGCGGCCGTCGCGGCCGCGCCCCAAACCGCCTTCATCCTCTCTCTCCTTCTTCCTCGACCCATTTGGCCAGCAACGTATGGGCGATCGCATAAGGCGGCGGCGCCTGGAACACGGCGTCGGCGTCGCCGGCCAGCGCCGCGCGCGCCTGACCGCGATCGACCCAGATCGCATGCTCGATCTCGGCGGGATCGAGCGTCAACGCATCCGACGCGGTGAAGGCGTGGCAGCCGATCATCAGCGAGCCGGGAAAGGGCCAGGGCTGGCTGGCCACATAGCGAACCTCGCCGACCGCCACGCCCGCTTCCTCCAGCAACTCGCGCCGCACTGCCTCCTCGATCGATTCCCCATGCTCGACGAAGCCGGCGAGCGCCGAATAGCGGCCCGGTGGATATTGGTGCTGGCGGCCGACCAGCACCTTCCCCTCATGCTCGGCGAGCATGATCACGACCGGATCGACGCGCGGGAAATGCTCGGCCGCGCAGGCGCCGCATTTGCGGCCCCAGCCGGCCCGGAAGGGCTCCGTCGGCGCGCCGCAGCGAGCGCAACAGGGATGGCCCGAATGCCATTCGTTGAGGCTGCGCGCGGTCGCCCAGATCGCCGCGTCGCGTCGCTCCATCCGGCCGAGCAGGCCGAAAATGCTCCAGGCGCGGCGGCCGGGCGGCGCGTCAGACACCAAAGGCGCGAACAACGGAACGCCATCCGCGAAGCCGAGGAAGATCGTCTCGCCGGCGCCATTGAACGCCGACCAGCTCAGCCGATCCGCCTCGTCCAGCACCGGATCGAGCAGCGCCAGATCGAGCAGGCGCGCATCCTCGCGCCCGGCGAGCGCCGCGACCTCGCCGGGCCGGAAGCGCAGGTGATCGGCCCGATCGAGCCCGGCGCCGGTGAAGCCGGTCATCGCCGGGACTCCAGCACCCGTGCGGCAAAGGCGCCGACGAGCGCCGTGGCGCGGTGGCCGGCCGTTCCGAACTGGCGGAAGATCGAGGAATGGCTGTCGTCGACCGCCTCAACGGTCGCGGGCGTTCCGCCGGCGCGCAGCGCCGCCATCAGGCCGACCGACTGCTCGCGCGAATCGTCCCGCCGCGCAACGTGGAGGATCAGGAACTCGCCGGCATTGGGCGCCAAGCTGTGGCTGATCGGCGACAGCCGGACCCGGAGATCCTCATCGTCACCGAAGGCGTTCCGGTACATGCGCCGCAGGAACGGTCCGGCGCCGTGCATCTGGGCGACGACGTCGTAGCCGGCGCCGTCGAGCAGGACGACGCCGTCGATCACGGCCGGCGTGAGGCGATGCGCGGCGAGATAGTCAGGGTCGGTGGCGACCAGAGCGGCGAGATGGGCGCCGGCGCTGTGGCCCATCAGCAGCAACAGCCGCGCGCCGGTGTCGCGGCGGAGCCGGGCGACGGCGGCGGCGATATCCTCCGCCTGCTGGCGGACGGTGGCGTTGGGCACGAGCCGATAGTTGAGCGCGGCGAAGGCATAGCCCAGATTGTGGAAATAAGGCGCCATATGCGCGGCGGCGCTTTTGTCGCCGAAGCTCCAGGCGCCGCCATGGATGAAGATGACGAGCGGCGCGCCGCTTCGCGCGGCCGGCGTGTAATCCGGCCGCTGGCGCGGATCGGGGCCGTAGGCGCGTTCCTCCGCTTCCGCCGCCGCGGGAACGGCGAGGAGGAGCAGCGCGAGGAAGGCGAGCAGCCTCATGCCGCCTCCCGCCAGGCGAGACCGCGCGCGGCGAGCTTGGCGAACAGGGTCGGCAACCCAGCCTCGCCGATCCGCTCGACCGGCCACCAGACGCCATCCATATTCGCATCCGCCTCCGCGCAGCGGAGCCGCATCGTCAGGCTGAAATGGGTGAAGACATGGTCCACCGCGCCCGCATCGCGCCACGCCGCCTCGGCGGGACGCTCTTCGGGCAGGGCCAGCATGCCGCCAAGCAGCCCCTTTGCCGGCCTGCGCACCAGCAGCACCTTGCCGCTCCGCTCCAGCCAATAGGCCACGCCCTCGCGATGCGGGCGCGCCGCTTTCGCGGCCTTGACCGGATAGCGCGACGGATCGCCGCTGGCATAAGCGGCGCAATGGCCAGTGAGCGGGCAATTCCCACAATCGGGGTTGCGCGGCGTGCAGATCGTCGCGCCCAGGTCCATCATCGCCTGGGCGAAGTCGCCGGCGCCCTCGTCGGGTGTCATCGCGTCGGCGAGTGCGCGGATGCACGGCCGAGCCTTCGGCAAGGGCTCCTCAAGCCCGTGGAGCCGGACGATCACCCGCTCGACATTGCCGTCGACCACCACCGCCCGCCTACCGAAGGCGATCGCCACGATGGCGGCGGCGGTATAGGCGCCGATGCCGGGCAGCTTCCTCAGGACCGCTTCGTCCGCCGGAAAATCGCCGCCATGTTCGGCCACGACCGCCCGCGCGCAGGCGAGCAGATTGCGCGCCCGGGCATAATAGCCGAGCCCGGCCCAGGCGCGCATGACCTCCTGATCCGCCTCCGCGGCGAGCGTCTCGACGGCCGGCCAGCGCCCGGTGAAGGCGGCGAAATAGGGTTTCACCGCCGCGACCGTCGTCTGCTGGAGCATGATCTCCGACAGCCAGATTCGATAGGGATCGGGCGTCTCGCCGGCCCTCGCGCGCCACGGCAGGTCGCGCTTATGCACAGCATACCAACACAAAAGCGCGCGCGAGGCATTGGCGGCCATGCCCCGCCTATGCCATGCACGGCCTCAAGGTGAAACAGGCGTGACCAGAACGGGTTCGAGAGCGAAAAAGGCGGCCGCGCCGGCGCGGGCGAAGCGAATGCGCGCCGTGAGCGAGCTCGTCCCCGCGGCCGGCGGCGCCGCCTTTCGCCGTTTCGGCTTCGTCCAGTCGGCGGTGGTGAGCCGCTGGCGGGAGATCGTCGGGCCGCGCTACGCGTCGGTCTCGGCGCCGGAGGCGATCCGCTTCCCGCCCGGCCGCAAGAGCGGCGGCGCGCTGCTGCTCGTCGTCGAGGGCGCGCACGCCACTTTGATGCAGCATGTCGCGCCGGAGATCGTCGAGCGGGTCAACCGTTTCTTCGGCTATGCGGCGATCGAGCGGGTGCAGTTCCGGCAAGGTCTGGTTCAGCCGGCGCGGGCGAAGCCGCGAGCCGCACCAGCCTCGCTGCGGCCGGTGCCGGCCGAGCTCGGGGACTCGCTTCGGGCGGTGGCCGATCCGGAGCTGCGCGCCTGTCTGGAATCGCTTGCGCGCGGGCTTGGCAGCGGCGAAGGGGCCGTTCCGTCCGTGACGACGATTCCGCTCGTCGGCAGAATAGGTGGAGAGAAGAAGAGATGAAGTCAGGCAGTTTCCTCGCCGCCTCGGCATTCGCCTTGGCCCTTGCCGGCTGCGGCTCGCCCGGCGGCGACCTCAACGCGGCGGCCAATCAGGCGGCCAGCCAGAGCGCGGCCAATTCGGCGCCGCTCAACCGGATCGCGGCGCCCAATAATGGCGACTGGACGCAGATCGTCAGCCGGACGCCGGAGGGCGGCTACCGGATGGGCAATCCGAACGCGCCGGTGCGCCTCGTCGAATATGCGTCTCTCACCTGCCCGCACTGCGCCGAATTTTCGGAAGCCGCGACGGCGACGTTGCGCGACACCTATGTCCGCTCCGGCCAGGTGAGCTGGGAGTTCCGGAACTTCGTGCTCAACGGGCCGGACATGGCGCTCTCGATCCTCGCCCGCTGCCAGCCGGACGGCGGCTTTTTCGGCACGGTCGAGCAGATCTACGCGCAGCAGCGACAGTTCCTGTCCGCGATCGACGAGAACGAGCAGCGCCAGCTTTCGGCGCTGCCCCCCGAGCAGGTGATCCCGCCGCTCGCCCGGGCGATGGACCTCGAGGCCTTCTTCGCCCGCCGCGGCATGCCGGCGGCGGGCTTCAACCAGTGCGTTTCGAACCAGGCCGCGGTGCAGCAGCTGACCGAGATCACCAACCGCGCCGCGGCGCCAGGCCCGATGCAGATCACCGGCACGCCGACCTTCGTGCTCAATGGCGAGATGCTCGACGTAAACGCGTGGCCCGCGATCGAGCAGCGGCTGCGCGCGGCGATCGGCGGCTGATGCGCGCACTGGCCGCCCTGCTCGCCTCGCGGGTGCTTGCGGTGCCGGCCGCCGCGTCGGCGCTGGGCACCGCACGGCCGGCGCAGCGCGACTGGACGCAGGTCGTCAGCCAGACGCCGGAGGGCGGCTTCAGGATGGGCAATCCACAGGCGGCGATCCGGATCGTCGAGTTCCTGTCACTGACCTGCCCGCATTGCGCCGAATTCTCGCAGGCCGGAACGCCGCAGCTGATGAACCATGTCCGCAGCGGCCGGGTCAGCCTCGAATATCGCAATTTCGTGCTCAACGGGCTGGACCTCGCCGCATCCTTCCTGAGCCGCTGCGCCAGCCCGCAAAGCTATTTCCCGCTGACCCATGCGATCCTGGCGAGCCAGGGCCAGTGGGTCGGGCGGATGCAGGCGCTGACCCCGGCGCAGCAGCAGGCGATGGACGGCCAGCCGCCGCTGGAGACGATGCGCCGGGTCGTCGCCGCTGCGGGCCTCGACGCGATCGCCGCGCGCCACGGCATCACGCCGGCGCAGCAGCGCGCCTGCCTCTCGAACCAGGCCGGGCTCGACCGGGTGCTGCAGATGCAGCAGGCGGGCACGAACTACGGCGTCACCGGCACCCCGACCTTCGCGATCAACGGCCGCATCGCGGGCAGCGTCCACAACTGGGCGTCGCTGGAGCCGCTGCTGCGCGGCCGATAGCGGGCGCGAACGGGGGCATGAGAGATTAGGTGAAGGTCAGACGGCTCAAGCTTTCCGGGTTCAAGAGCTTCGTCGAGCCGACCGAGCTGACGGTCGAGCCCGGCCTGACCGGCGTCGTCGGCCCGAACGGCTGCGGCAAATCCAACGTGCTGGAGGCGATCCGCTGGGTGATGGGCGAAAGCTCGCCCAAGTCGATGCGCGGCGGCGGCATGGACGACGTGATCTTCGCCGGCACGGCGCTCCGGCCCGCGCGCGACTTCGCCGAGGTTTCGCTGCTCGCCGAGCGCGAGGCGGGGGATATCGGCGGCGACGCATCGGTCGCATCGGTCGGCGAGATCGAGATCACCCGCCGGATCGAGCGCGGCGCGGGCTCCGCCTATCGCGTCAACGGCCGGGACGTCAGGCAGAAGGACGTGGCGCTGCTGTTCGCCGACGCGGCGACAGGGGCGCACAGCCCGGCTTTGGTCAGCCAGGGCAAGATCGCGGCGGTGATCGCCGCCAAGCCGACCGAGCGCCGGCTGCTGCTGGAGGAGGCGGCGGGCGTCGCGGGCTTGCATGTCCGGCGCAAGGACGCCGAGCAGAAGCTCCGCGCCGCCGAGGCCAATCTCCTCAGGCTCGACGAATTGCTAGCCGACACCGAGCTGCGCGCTTCGGCGCTGCGCCGCCAGGCGCGGGCGGCGGATCGCTATCGCAAATTGTCCGACCAGATCCGGGTTGCCGAAGGCCGGCTGATCTTCGCCCGCTGGCGCGAGGCGGCCGAGGCGGCCGAGGCCGCGCGGCGCGAGGCCGAGGCGGCCGAGCAGGCGGTCGCCGCCGCCGGCGAGGCGCAGCGGGCGTCTGCCGCCCACCAGGCCGACGCCGCCGCCGAGCTCGCCACCGCGCGCAAGGCGGCGGAAGCGGCGCGCGAGCATGCGTCCGGGCTGGGCCACAAGCTCGCCGCCCTGCGCGCCGAACGCGATAGCGTGGCGCGGCGGATCGCCGAGCTGGCGACGCGGCGCGAGACGCTCGGCGCCGATCTCGCGCGCGAGGCGCAACTCAGCGAGGACGCATCGGCCGCAATGGCGCGGCTCGAAGCGGAGCTGGTCGCGATTCAGGCGCGGCTGGATCAGGCGACGGCACGGCGCGGCGAGATCGACGTCCGGTCGGTCGAGGCGGAAAGCGCGGCGCAGGTCGCCGAGACGGCGCTCGGCCAGGCGCGCGCGGTCGAGGCGGCGGAACTGGCGCAGGCTCGCGTCGCGACCGCTGCCCGCGATGCCGCCCGCCAGCGCCACGAACGCGCCGAGGCAGGGGCGGCGCGGCTCGCCTCCCAGACGGTCGAGCTTGGCGGCGAGGCCGATCCCGAACGCGCGCTGGCCGATGCACGGCGCACGCGCGAGCAGGCCGAAACGCAGCTCGCGACCGCGGCCGATGCGCTCGCCAAGGCAGAGACCGAGCGCCAGGCCGCCGCCGCCGCCCGTGACGCGGCGGAGAGCGACGCCGCTGCCGCCCGCGCCGCGCTCGCCGCGCTCAGGTCCGAGGCGAAGGCGCTGACCGAGGCCCTCGACCGGCAGAGCGGCGACCGGGCGCTCAACCACGTCGTCGCCGATCCGGGCTATGAGCGCGCGCTTGCCGCTGCTTTGGGTGAGGATCTCGACGCCGACCTCGCCGGCGACGGACCGCGCCGCTGGGCGGGAGCCCAGGCGCATGCGAGCGATCCTACGCTGCCGCCGAGCTGCGAGCGACTTGGAGATCATGTCCGGGCGCCTGCCGCGCTCGCTCGCCGCCTCGCCCAGATCGGCGTCGTCGAAGCGGATGACGGCCGCCTTGCGCTCGCGGTCGGGCAGCGGCTGGTGACCCGCGACGGCAGGCTGAGGCGCTGGGACGGCTATGTCGCGCACGGGCTCGGCGCCGCCGCCGCGGAGCGGCTGGTGCGCGTCAACCGGCTCGCTGCGATCGAGCAGGCGCTGCCAGGGGCCGAAGCAAAGGTCGCCGACGCCGAAGATCGCAGCGAAAAGGCGCGCACGGCAACCGACACGGCGCGCGCAGCCGGTGAAGCGGCGCGGCGCTCCGAGACCGAGGCGACCGCCGCGATCCGGGACGCTCAGCGCGCCGAGGATCAGGCCGGCATGGAGATCGAACGGCTGGCCTTGCGCCGCGCCGCGCTCGCCGAGCGCACCCAGCAGATCGAGGCGGATCGTACCGAGGCGGCGCAGGCGCTCAGCGAAGCGCAGGCGGCCGTCGACGCCCTCCCCGACACCGAGGCAAGCGCGGCGACTGTCGCCACCCGGCGCGAAGAGGCCGAGGTCGCGCGGGAAGCGCTCGCCGAAGTTCGAGCGGAAGCCGCGACCCATGCCCGCGCCGTTGCCGCCGATCGCGAGCGCGCCGAGGCCGCGACCGCCGAGCAGGCCGACTGGAAGACCCGCGCCGAGCGCGCGACCGCCCGCCACGCGGAGGTCACGCGGCGAATCGACGAGGCAGCGCAGGAGGCCGAGACGCTCGCTGCGGCGCCGGAGCGGCTCGACGGCGAGATCGCGAGCCTGACCGGCGAAGCGACCGCCGCCGCCGAGGCCGCCGAGGCCGCCGCCGCGCACGAGCGCGCCGGCGAGGGGAAGCTGAAAGCGACGGAGGCGCGGCTCGCCGAGGTCGCCGAGACCTTGGCCGCGGCGCGCGAGGCGCGGGCCGGCGCGGCGGCGCGGGCCGAAGCGCAGGACGCGCGGCGGATCGAGATGGCGCGCATTTCCGGCGAGAAGTTCGAATGCCCGCCGCCTTCGCTCCCCGAGCGCGCCGGCTTCGACGCCGGTTCGATCGCCGAAGTCGCGGCCGAATCCGCCCGGCTGGAGCGGCACACGCAGGACCGCGAACGGCTCGGCCCGGTCAATCTGGTCGCCGAGAGCGAGCTGACCGAGCTGGAGGAAGGCCGGATCGCCAGCCAGGCCGAGCGCGAGGAGCTGGGCCAGGCGATCAACCGCCTGCGCGGCTCGATCGGCAGCCTCAACCGCGAGGGCCGGGTCCGTCTCCTCGCCGCTTTCCAGGAGGTCGACCGCCACTTCCGCAGCCTGTTCACCACTTTGTTCGAGGGCGGGCAGGCGCATCTCGAGCTGATCGAATCCGACGATCCCTTGGAAGCCGGCCTCGAGATCATGGCGCAACCGCCGGGCAAGCGGCTCGCCACCCTCACGTTGCTCTCCGGCGGCGAACAGGCGCTGACCGCCATCGCGCTCATCTTCGCGCTCTTCCTCACCAATCCCGCGCCGATCTGCGTTCTCGACGAGGTCGATGCACCGCTCGACGACGCCAATATCGAGCGCTTCTGCAACCTGCTTGACCGGATGACCGGCGAGACCGAGACCCGCTACATGATCGTCACTCACAATGCGGTGACGATGAGCCGCATGCACCGCCTGTTCGGCGTGACGATGATCGAGAAAGGCGTCAGCCGGCTGGTTTCGGTCGATCTGGGCAGCGCGGAGCGGCTGCTGGCGGCGGAGTGACCGTCCGGCTATCGTCGCGCCCGATGCGCGCCCTTCTTCTCTGTGGCCTTCTGCTGCTCGCGGGCTGCTGGACGGGCGGGCCATTCTACCAGCCCGCCGATGCAGTGCCCGCGATTCCGGCGGGGGGTTATGATTTCACCTTCACGGAAGGGCCGAACGCGCCACGGCAGAACGGCGTCGTCCAGGTGGCAATCCGGCCGGACGGCCTCACCACGATTACCGAACAATCGCCGGAGCCGGGCGTGGCCACGGTCATGGTCCTGGGCTTCGCGCCGCTGCCCGACAGCCGCGACAGGTTCGTCGCCTGGATCGTCCGCGCGCTTCATTACGATCGCAGCGGCGGGCGCAATGCCTATGCGGTCCTCGTGCGCGAAGCCAACGGCACCTTCCGCCTGAGCGTACCGGCCTGCGTGCCGGGGCCGACGACGGAAATCGCCCAAGCGGCCGGCGCGACCCCATTCCGCCGGCAGGAGGACGATCTGTTCGACTGCCGCTTCCCTGATCACGCAAGCCTGCTTGCCGCGCTGCGCCGTTTCGATGCTGATCCACCGGACATCGTCGAGATGCTGACCTTTCGGCCGCGTGACTGAACCCGCCACCCGCTTCGTCCCGCCGCATCCGCCGCGCTCGACCGGGCCGGTGCCGGTGTGGCGCGGGTTCGTCGGGGAGCGGGCGCGGACGGCCGTTTATGGCTGGTCGGAGCTTGCCTTCACCCTGCCCTACATGCGGCGCAAGGTGTTCGGCTACAACGTCCATATTCCGCTGACGCCGGAGGCTGTCGGCCGGGTGCTGCTCGACAACGCGGCCAATTATGTGAAGCCGGACATCGTCAAGACGCTGCTGAAGCCGACCATCGGCCGCGGCCTGCTCTCCTCCGACGGCGACTTGTGGCGGGAGCAGCGGAAGATCGTCGCGGCGAATTTCGCGCCAGGGGCGGTCGATGCGCTGATCCCGGTCTTCGCCGCGGCGGCGAAACGCGCGGCGAAAGACTGGGCGGCGGAGCGCCGCGACATGGCGGCAGAGGCGACCGCGACGACGATGCGGATCATCGCCGACGCGCTGTTCGCGGGCGATGGGCGGCTGACCACCCAGGCGGCGATGGACCATATCGCCGCCGCGCTCGAAGGGGTGAGCGAGCAAAGGCTCCAGGCCCTGCTCGGCCTGCCGCTGATGCCGTGGAGCCTGCGAGGCCGGCGGGCGCGCAGAAGCCGCGACTTTCTGCGCGGGACTCTTGCAGCGGTCGTGCGCGACCGTCTCCCAGGCGGTGGGCCGGACGATTTCCTCGGGCGTCTGATCCGCGCGCTCCACGAGCGCTTCGAGACCGGCGAGGCGTTCGAGCTCGCGGTCGACAATGCCGCCACCTTCTACCTGGCCGGCCACGAGACGACCGCCAATGCGATCACCTGGACCCTGTTCATGCTCTCCGAGCAGCCGGACCTGCAGGACGAGGTGGCCGTCGAGGCGCGGGAGGCGCTCGCCGCCGGCGAGGATGATACTGATCTCCCGGAACGGCTGCCGCTGCTGCGCCGGGTGATCGAGGAATCGATGCGACTCTGTCCGCCGGTGCCGCGCTTCGACCGGCAGGCGGTGGCGGCGGACCGGCTGGGCGAGGCCGAGGTCGGGCCCGGCGACATCATCTCGATCTGGCCCTGGCTGATCCATCGCCACAAGGCGCTGTGGGACGATCCCGACGGCTTCGACGCCGATCGTTTCAAGCCTGAGACAAATCGCCACCGCTTCCAGTATCTCCCGTTCGGCGGCGGCCCGAGGCTGTGCGTCGGGGCGCGTTTCGCGATGGCCGAGGCGCTGACCGTGCTCGCCCACTGGCTCGTCCGCTGGCGCTTCGCGCCGACGCCGGGCCGCGACGTTCGGCTGTCCGGCATGGTGACGCTCAGGCCGAAGGGCGGACTGCCGCTCGTCCTCAGTCCGCGCTGATCATTCCGCCGGCTGCGGCGTCAGCTTCGCCTTGCGCTTCCTCTCCAGTACCGCGCGCCAGCCGCGGCTCCGCAGCCACATCACGACCAGCGCTCCCTCATCCTTCGTCCGTTACGAAGTATATTGCGAATAATTCGCAACAGCACTAGGCGGCCTGTTGCAAGACAATAAGGGGTTCCCCAAATGCTCGTGCGTTCCGCTTCCTGTCTCACACTCGCGTGGGCTCTGGCGACCCCGGCCTTCGCCGCCACAGGTAACTCGACAACGGTTGGCGATGCGGCCGTGAGTGCCTCCGCTGATCAGCAAGGCTCAGTGGGGGGCGTGATCGTCGTTACCGGCACCCGCGACAATTATGGCGCGGATTCGACCAGCACCGCGACTCGAACCGACACCCCGCTGCGCGACGTCCCGCAAGCGATTAGCGTCGTCACCGAACGCCAGATCGACGACCAGGCGATGCGTTCGATCGGGGATGTGCTGCGCTATATCCCCGGCACGATGATCGGCCAGGGCGAGGGCCATCGCGACCAGGTCACGTTGCGCGGCAACAACTCGACCGCCGACTTCTTCGTCGACGGTATGCGCGACGACATCCAATATTACCGCCCGCTCTATAATTTGCAGCGGGTCGAGGTGCTGCGCGGCCCCAATGGGATGATCTTCGGCCGCGGCGGCGGCGGCGGCGTCATCAATCGCGTCACCAAGGTGCCGCTATTCGAGACCTCCATCGGCGCCAGCGCCTCACTGGATACGTTCGGCGCCTGGCATGTCGACGCCGACCTCAACCAGCCGCTTGCAGGGAATGTCGCCGCCCGCCTCAACGCCGTCTACGAGGAGTTCGCGAACCATCGCGACGTCTATGAGGGCCGCCTGATCGCGGCCAATCCGGCGCTACGCTTCCTTCCCGGCCCGGACACCGGGATCAATCTGTCCTACGAATATGTCGATGACGAACGGGTGGTGGACCGTGGCATTCCGTCGGCGCGCGCCGGCACTCTCGCCGATCCCGCGCCACCGCTCGCCGGCTTTCGCGACACCTTCTTCGGCGCGCGCGGCGTCAACGATCTCGGCTTCGAAGGCCACGTCCTGCGCGGTACGATCGAGCACCGCTTCACACCGGACCTCACCCTGGTCAGCCGGCTGCTCTATGCCGACTATGACAAATTCTACCGCAACGCGTTCGCGGCGACATCGGTCACCACCAATGCGCTGGGCGTCCGTCAGGTCGGTATCGAAGCCTATTTCGATGCCTTCCAGCGCGAGAACCTGTTCAGCCAGACCGACCTCATCTGGGAGGTAGCGACCGGCCCGGTGCGCCACACCATTCTCGCCGGCTTCGAGTATGGGCAGCAGGATACAGGCAACCAGCGCCTCAACGGCTTTTTCGATTCCGGCGTGCCGACGACCCAGGGCGGTCGCCGCACAACGGTCAATCTCGCCGATCCGATCGCGATCCCGCCGATCACGTTCCGACCTGGCACTGGCCAACGCGCGACCGAGAGCGACGCCGACATTCTGGCATTCTATATCCAGGATCAGATCGAGATCGGGCCGATCGAGCTGATCGCCGGGCTGCGTTACGACCGCTTCGACATCAGGGTTCGGGACTTCATCACCGGCGTCAACACCGCGCGCACCGACAATCTCTGGTCGCCGCGGCTCGGCATCGTCTTCCACCCGGTGGAGCAGGTGTCGATCTATGGCAGCTTCAGCCGGTCCTACCTCCCCCAATCGGGCGACCAGTTCAACTCGCTCGACGTGACCGGAGCCAATCTGGAGCCCGAGCGGTTCGACAATTACGAGGTCGGCGTGAAATGGGAACCGCGTCCGGGCCTTCTTGTTTCCGCCGCCGCCTATCAGCTCGACCGCGCCAACACGCGCGCGGCCGGGGCGAATCCGGGCGAGGTGGTGCTCACCGGCGCGCAACGCAGCCGCGGCATCGAGCTCGAAGCCGCCGGCCAGATCGCGCGCAACTGGCAGCTGAGCTTCGGCTACGCGCTGCAGGAGGCCGAGATCCGCCGCGCCACCGCCGCTGCCCCGGCCGGACGCGAGGTGGCGCAGGTGCCGAGACATCAGGTCTCGCTGTGGACGCGCTATGATTTCAGCCCGCTGATCGGCGTTGGCCTCGGCGTGCATCATCAGTCGGAGAGCTACGCCTCGATCAGCAACACCGTCGTCCTGCCCTCCCACACGCGGGTGGATGCCGCCTTGTTCGTCCAGCTGGGCGAGGGCATCGAGGCGCAGGTCAACGTCGAGAACCTGTTCGACGAGACTTATTTCCCGACCGCGCATAACGACAACAACATCACGACCGGAGCGCCGATCGCGGCGCGCGGTACGGTGCGGGTCCGATTCTGATGCACGAATAGCTATTGCAAATCATTCGCAGCAGTGACATTGCTGAATCGAACGGCGCGCTGCGTCACTGCGCGCCGCTCAAGATGGGCGGCTCTCCCCAATTGCGCGTCCATCCGCGCCGGCGTGGCACGCAGCCGCCACGCCGGCGCTTTTCGTTTCAGCAAGGCGGTTCGGCGCTCAGCGCGCTGTCAGGAACGCCCGAAGCTCGCGCTGGAAGGCTTCCGGCTCGTCCAGCATGATGAAATGGTAGGAATTGGGTACCCGCCGCACCACAGCATGCGGCGCGCCGGCATAGGACATGGCATAGAAGCCGGTCATCTGCTCCTCGGTCACCGGCGCGTTGGGCGGCCGCACCCAGAGCACGGTGAACGGCACCCGGATGCGCGCGACCTCCGGGCGAAGATCGGTGACGATCAGGTCATACATGGCCTGGGCGCCGACCACGGGATCGCTGGTCATGCCCTGCTCGACGAGAGCCGGCCGTTCCGATTCAGTGCGGGCCATGGAGGCGATCGTCTGCTCGATGCGCTGGCGCCTCGCCGCGCCCTGGCTGCTCGCCATGCCGGCCCGCATCTGCTCGGCCATCGGACGGATGCTGTCCGGCGTCGCGCCCGGGCCGCCGAACATCGCCGCCATGAACGGCATCATGTCGACGACCATCACCCGCCCGGCGAGTTCGGGATGGCGGCCGGCGACCATCATCGCCCAGCTGCCGCCCATCGAATGGCCGACCAAGGCGGGCCGGTTCAACCTTTGTTCGCGAATGTAGCGCGCGATCTCCTCGGCGACCGGAGCAACCACCGGTCCGCTCGCATTGGCCCCGGCCGGCCGGCCGGCGAAGCCGGAGACATGGACGAGATGGTAGCGATAGCCGGGCACCGCGGCGACCGTGCTCGCCCACACATCGGGCGACGAAGTGAGGCCGGGGATCAGGATCACGTCCGGCCCCGAGCCTTGCACCCTCACCCCGATCCGTTCGCTGGTGAAGGTTCCTTGCGCGGCGGCGGGCGCGGCGATCAGCAGAAGCAGCAAGGCGAACGCGCGAATCATGACCTTCTCCCCGTAGATGGCGCGCGTCTGGCTCGCCTCCGCCCGTATTACAACGCTAATACAGTTAGCGAATCCCCTGCGTGTAGGTGGCGCAGACCTGCGGGTTGCCGCCACCGTTGAAGCCCCGCATCAGCGCCTCCTGGCGCTGCGCCGCGCTGCCATGGGTGAAGCTCTCCGGCACCACCGCGCCGCCGCCGGCGCGCTGCAGCGTGTCGTCGCCGATCGCCGAGGCGGCGCGCAGCCCCTCCTCCATGTCGCCCGGCTCGAGCGCGACCCGCTCGCGCGCCGCCCAGACGCCGGCATAGCAATCGGCCTGCAATTCCATCCGGACCTGAAGCGCGTTCGATTCGCTCTCGCCGACGGCGCGCTGGGCGCGGCGGATCTGATCGGACGTGCCGGTGATGGTCTGGACGTGATGGCCGACCTCGTGCGCGATCACATAGGCCTGAGCGAAGTCGCCCGGGGCGGAGAAGCGCCGCTCCAGCTCCTGGAAGAAGCTGGTGTCGAGATAGATGCGATGGTCGGCGGGGCAGTAGAACGGCCCCATCTGCGCGTTGGCGGCGCCGCAGCCGGAGCGGCCACCGCCGGTATAGAGCACCATCCGCGGCACCTCATATTGCCGGCCCGTCTCGCGGAACATCTCGGTCCAGCGCTCCTCGGTCGAGCGCAGCACCTGGCAGGAGAAACGGGTGATCGGATCGGACTGGCAGACATTGCCGGTCTGCGCCTGCGGCTGGCCCGGCTGCTGCGCCGGCCCGGCGACGCGGTCGCCGCCGCCGGTCAGGCTGCCCAGCCCGCCGAAGATCAGGAACAGGACGATGAGGACGAGGACGCCGCCGATCCCGAAGCGGCTGGCGACCAGGCTGATCAGCATGCCCGCGCCGCCGCCGAGGCCACCACCGCCGCCCCCCGAATACTGGCCGCGCTGGCTCTCGACGTTGTCGCTGGTCTGGCGATCCCCGAAGCGCATGGCGGCATTCTCCCTCAAGAGACCGGACGGTTGCCAAGCACGCCGCCGCTGGTCAGAGCAGACTTAATCTCCAGACACTCGAAAGGCCAATGATGTTCCTTCAAGGCAAGACTGCGCTCGTCACCGGTTCCACCTCCGGAATCGGCCTCGCCATCGCCCGCGCGCTCGCCGGTGAGGGGACGCGCGTCATCCTGAACGGCTTCGGCGCGGCGGACGAGATCGCTCGATTGTGCGACGAGCTCAACGCGACCCATTCGGGCGCCGACCTCACCGATCCGGCGGCGATCGAGGCGATGATGGCCGAGGCGGGCCCGATCGACATCCTGGTCAACAATGCCGGCACCCAGCATGTCGCGCCGGTCGACGCCTTCCTGCCGGAGAAATGGGACCTGATCATCGCGCTCAACCTGAGCGCCGCCTTCCACACCACCCGCTTGGCCTTGCCGACGATGAAGGCGAAGGGCTGGGGCCGGGTGATCAACACCGCCTCGGCGCACAGCCTCGTCGCGTCCCCGAACAAGTCGGCCTATGTCGCCGCCAAGCATGGCATCGCCGGCTTCACCAAGACGGTCGCGCTCGAGGTCGCCCGGGCCGGCGTGACGGTGAATTGCATCAGCCCCGGCTATGTCTGGACCTCCCTGGTCGAGAACCAGATCCCGGACACCATGGCGTCGCGCGGCCTGACCCGCGAGCAGGTGATCAACGACGTCATGCTCGCCGCCCAGCCGACCAAGCAGTTCGTCACCGTCGATCAGGTCGCCGCGCTCGCCCTCTTCCTCTGCCGCGACGAGGCGGCCAGCATCACCGGCGCGAACCTCAGCATGGACGGCGGCTGGACGGCCGCCTGACGCCTACTGGCTGTACAGCTCCGAAATGTTCAGCCGGGCGTTGCGCAAGGTCGCGCTGCCATAGGTGCCGACCCAGATTTCGTAGCGACCGCTCTGCGGCGTCTCGAAGCGGATCGAGGGGTTGAGGCCGCGCGTGCCGCCGTCGTCGTCGCAATACCATTCGCCGTCCGGGCCATTGACGACCAAAGTCGTGTCGGCGCTCGAATCGACCGAGATGTAGAGCGGCAGCGTCCCGGCCGTGTAGTTGAGCCGCACGTCCGGGGCGTTGGTGATGAAGCCGCGGCAGTTCGCGTTGAGCCGGCCGACATCGATATCGCCGCCGGACTGGAGCGGGATGACATGCGGATCGGGCAGGAAGCCGGAGCGGAGGCTGACCGTCCCGTAATTGGGCTCCCCATTGACGTCCTGCGCGACGGCGGCGGGAACGGCCGCGCAGCCGATGGCGGCGGCAGTGAAGACGGCGAGCGTGCGTGCGATATCCATGACGAACCCCCTTGATCTGAACCGAGCCCAGGACGCCGAGGCGCCCATGCCGGTCGTGCAATGAAACAGGGCCGGGCGCAACGGCTTCCGCGCGCCCTTGCCGGGCGCGGCCGTTCTGGCGCAAGGATTGGCGATGGCCGCTTTGCTCCTCGCCGCCGCGCTCGCGGCCCAGCCCTGCGCCGCGCAAGGCGAGGCGACGCCGGCTCAGCCGGCGCCATTCGTTCGCGATGCGCCGCCCGCATGCCTGCCGGCGCGGCCCAACTGGCGCCGGATCGCGACCGAGGCGGACCGGCGCCGGCTGCGCGACTGGCGCGACGCCTGGGTCGAGGCGCTGGCCCAGGCGCGCGGCGAAGGTCACGAGGCGGCGATCGCCGCCGAAGGTGCGCTGCTCGATCCCGACCTCGCCGTCGACGACCCGGCTCTGCCGCCGGGCGACTATCTCTGCCGCACGATCAAGCTGGGCAGCCGCGAGCCGGGCCTCGTTCCGTCCTTCTCCGCGGAAGCGGCGGCGCCCTGCCGGGTCGGCGCGATCGATGCGCGGATGACCTTCGCCCGACTCGGCGGCGGGCAGCGGCCGATCGGCCGGCTCTATCCGGACAATGAGCTGAGGCTCGTCTTCCTCGGCACGCTCCAGCTCACCGACGAGGCGCGCGCCTATCAGTATGGCGTCGACCGCGACCGCGACCTGATCGGCCTGGTCCAGCGGATCGGCGAGCGGCGCTGGCGCCTCGTATTGCCCCGCCCGGCCCATGAATCCCTGCTCGACGTGATCGAGCTCACACCCCGCCGATGAGGAGCCCGCGATGCCGCGCAAACTGCTTGCCGCCCTGCTGTCGGCCGCCGCGATGATCGCCGCCGCTCCCCTGGAGGCGCAGGAGCTGCGCACCGCGATCCGCGCCGACATGCCGGCGCTGCTCGACATCTACCGCGACCTGCACGCCAATCCCGAGCTGTCGATGCAGGAGACGCGGAGCGCCGGGATCATGGCGGCGGAGGCGCGGCGGCTGGGCTTCACCGTCACGACCGGGGTCGGCGGGACCGGCATCGTCGCGGTGCTGGAGAACGGGCCGGGGCCGGTGCTGATGCTGCGCGCCGACATGGACGGGCTGCCGATGGAGGAGCGGACCGGCCTCCCCTTCGCCAGCCGCGCGCGCGGCCAGACCCGCGAAGGGCTCGACACCTTCATCGCCCATTCGTGCGGCCACGACACCCATATGACCGCCTGGATCGGCACCGCCCGGCGGCTGGTCGCCCTGCGCGGCCAGTGGTCCGGCACATTGGTGATGATCGCCCAGCCCGGCGAGGAGACGAGCCAGGGCGCGCGGGCGATGCTGGAGGCGGGCCTCTTCACCCGCTTCCCGCGCCCGACCCACGCCATCGCCTTCCACGATTCGGCGACGCTGCCGGCGGGCATGATCGGCTTCTCGCCGGGGCCGGCGCTGGCCAATGTCGACAGCGTCGACATGGTGGTGCGCGGCGTCGGCGGCCATGGCGCCGCGCCGCACACGACGCGCGACCCGATCGTCCTCGGCAGCCGCATCGTCATGGCGCTGCAGACCCTGGTCAGCCGCGAGCTCGACCCGCTCGACAGCGCCGTCGTCACCGTCGGCAGCTTCCAGGCCGGGACCAAGCACAACATCATATCGGACGAGGCGCGGCTGCTGCTCACCGTGCGCAGCTACACGCCCGAGGTGCGCCGGATGCTGCTCGACGGGATCGCCCGCATCGCGCGGGGCGAGGCGATCGCCGCCGGCGTTCCCGACGACCGGATGCCGCAGGTGACGGTGCGCGAGGGTGAATCGACCCCGGCGACATTGAACACCGAAGCGCTGACCCAAAGCATGGCCGCCCGCTTCCGGGCCCATTTCGGCGAGGCGCGGGTCCGCCAGATCCGCCCGGTCATGGCCGGCGAGGATTTCGGCCGCTTCCGGATCGCGCAGCCGGAGCTGCAGAGCCTGATCTTCTGGGTCGGCGGCGTGCCGCAGGCGCGCTACGACGCCGCGCAGCGCGACGGCACCGTCCTGCCCTCGCTGCACAGCCCCTTCTGGGCCCCGGAGCCCGACCCGACGATCTCGACCGCGGTGGAGGCGATGACGGTGGCCGCGCTCGACGTGCTGGCGCGGCGTTAGCGGACGATTTGACCCCGGTGAGCCTGGCGCATTCTCGCCCGATAGGTGTCCGGCACGGAAGAGAAATGCGAGGAGACGTCCAGCGACCGTGACCGATTCTGGTCCGGGGTAGACGGTGCGCCGACGTTTTGAACGTCAACAAGTGTCAGTCCGTTTACAGCGACGCTCACACCGGCATTACCGTCCGGCATTATTTCTAGCCCGAAGGCGGCGAGGACGCTGTCCAGTCTGACCCGGAGCGCGCTGACTTGGGTGAGATCCCGGACATCCTGGCCTAGGACGGTCTGCGGTTCACCGGGCCGCGCTTGATAGGTGAATGTCACCGCATAGAGATCGGTTCCAAGCTCAGCCACGGTCGCCACCGAAGTCGGATCATCGCTCATCCGCCAGTGGCCGCCGCCGGCCTGGATCAATTCCAGGACGGTTCCCGCCCGAAAACGTTCCGGCGGCCGGACGGACAACGCTCGGCATCGGACAGTAACAGAAAGACGAAGATCGTGGATCGGGTCGCCCCGCGCTTCAAGTTCATCCACCCGAGCTCGCAGGGCGTTGAGGTTTCGCTCCGCTTCATCAAGCGCAGCCTGTTGCGCCTGTAGCTGCGCGTTCGCTGCGTTCAGCTCCGCAGGATAATCGCGCGCGCTGCAGCCAAGCAACGCCGCTAGCGTTGCCAAATGAAGAACAGGAATTGCGCGCGCTGATCTCACGATTGTGCTATAATGCCTTTCTGGACCGAAGACATGATGGCTCTTCCGCAACGTGGCGTTCGAGTCCGGCCGGGACGGCGAGCCGTTGCCGGTGCATGTTTGTGCTTGCTGCTGAGCGGCTGTCTGGCCGGTGCCGCCGGTTCCCTGGCGCTGAGAGGCGCAGCGGGGGCAGTGGCGCGCGGCGCTGCCATTCGGGCCGGCGCCTCTCGCGTTCTCGTGTCGGATCCGCTGATCAGCGCTGCTGCGCGAAGAGGCGTGATCAGCGAGACGCTCCAGCAAGTGACCGCCGGCGGAACGCGCACGGCAGCGCTGACAATCGAACGCGGCGGGCTGATCCGCGCCGGCTTCGAACCGATCGCGAGGCTGGAGCTTGGCGGCGGCAGGCTTATCGCCCAAGGTGAAGCCGTAGGCGTGCTCGAAGGCGGTACGATCTACGAATTCGTCAATGGCGGACGAGTGCCGGTTGCCGCGCTGAGGGGCTTCATACCAAGCCGCGGGGTCGCCATCAGCTCCGCAAATGGCACGAGCAGAGTCCACATTCAGCGCAACCTGTTCGTGCAGGTTCTTGAGATCCGGGACGGCTTTTATCGCATCCGTCTGCCGGGCGGGCAGGTGGAGTGGTTGGCCGCTGAGCTGGTCGCCCTCACCATGGTCGCCGCCGCGAACGATGCCGACAATTGCGGCGATTCGCTTGGCCTGCTCATCCGCGCCTCAGGCCAATCGATCGCCTTCGACAATTGCTCGCGCGGCGATGGTTTTCTGCACCTCGAAACCGCCGACGGCATGATGCTGATCGACAACAGCGACGTCGCCGAGATCATTCCAGCGCACCTCGAGGACACGATGGCCCGGGCCGTTCGCTTTACCGGCGGCTATTCTCTTTACGGCAATGCAGAGCGGCTGGGCGATGTCGTGCGCATCGTGGATGAGCGTGGCGGGGTGACCATCGCCGATATACGGCGCATCGAAAATATCACGCGCGGCTGAGCCGCCTAGCCGCCCCACACCCGGCGCAGCGCCGCGTCGCGGCCGCAGCCGCGGCGATAGGCGGCGTAACGCTCGGGATTGCGCCGCGCATAATCCTGGTGATTGAGCGCGGCGCCGTAGAAGCGGCTGGCGGCGCGCACCGGCGTCACCACCCGGCCGCCCAGCTGCCGGTTCGCCTCTGCCACCGCGGCCAGCGCTTCGCGCCTTTGCGCGTCGCCGATCGCGAAGATCGCTGTGCGGTAGACCGGGCCGCGATCGCAAAACTGGCCCCCATCGTCAGTCGGGTCGATCGTCCTCAGGAAGCGGCGGACGAGCTGGGCATAGCTGATCCGCGCGGGATCGAAGACGACGACCACCGCCTCGACATGGCCGGTGCCGCCGGCGCTGGTCTGCTCATAGGTCGGGTTCGCGACGGTGCCGCCGGTGAAGCCGGACACCGCCGAGCTCACGCCCGGCACATGCTCCATGTCATTCTCGGTCGACCAGAAGCAGCCGCCGGCGAAGATCGCGCGTTCGGTCCGGCTGCCCTGCGCGACCGAGGCGCTGGCGAGGGCGGCGGCGATCAGGACGGCGAAGGCGGTGCGAAGCGTCATGGCATTCATCTGGGGGCGCGCGGCAGAAGGTCAACCGGCAGCACCGGCTCCGACAGCAAGCGCCGCATCGCCATCCAACGGACGTACGGCGTCCGGCCCTGCCTCTCGATATGGGCCGCGACCATGTCCCGGCCGAGGCCGTAATTGATCACATAGGCGCGGTAGCGCTCCGTGAAGCGGACCGATTGCTCGGCCCGGGAGCGGGTCATGAGCTGATAGCGCTGGGCGAGGGCGATCGCCTCTTCGCGCGTGATCCGCCCTTCCAGCAGCTCGCGCGCGATCGTGAAGCGCGCGCCGGACAGCGCCTCCATCGCCTGCTGCAGCGCGAGATAGGTGGCCGCGCCTCGCGTCGAAAGGCCGGCGAGCGGGTAAAGCACGCGCGTCTCGAATTGAAGCCGATCGCGGCCCGGGAAGGCGAGCGGAACGCCGTAATTGGCACTGCCCTCGGCGATCAGGCTCTGCGGCGAGTAAAGCGGATAGACCTGATACTCGACCCAGCCGCGGCCGCGCGCGAGAGCCTGCTCCAGCAGCACGTTATAGGCGTGATGGCCGGGATAGCCTTCGTGGCACCCAAGATCGACAGCCCGGCTCAACCGCGCCGGCTGATCGGTGTTGACCTGGATGAGGCTGCGGTAATTGCCCTGATACCAATTGTAGCCGGACCAGGGCTGGTTGGTGACGAACTCCAGCGTGAACGCCTCGTCGCGGGGCAGCGGAAGATAGGCAATGGTTCGCCGCCGGCACTCCGCGATCGCGGCGCGCATCACCGCTTCCAGGCGCTCGCGCGGAATCGTGAAGCGGGCGAGCAAGTCTTCGACCCGCTCCGGCAGCGGCCCGGTGCCCGGCACCAGGCGCTCGATCCGGGCGAGGACCGGGTCGTAGTGTGTGAGCGGGTGGAGCAGCCCTTCCACCTCAACGCCATAGAGCCCGCGCGCCTCCTCGGCGAAGCTCAGCCGCTCGCCGCGCAGCATGCGCAGCCGGTGACTGGCGGCGTTGAGCTGGGCCTCGAGAAAAGCGCCGCGCCGCTGCGAAAGACCTCCGTTCGGCGGCACGGTCCGGAGCCGACCTCTCAGTCCCTCGACGGCACGCGCCAGTTCGTCGAGGCCGCGCGGATTGGCGGTGGCGGCCGCGCGGATTTCGGGCGGGCCGTAATATGCGTCGATATAACCGTCGTCGCGGGCGCCGATCTCGAGCTGGAGCCGGACATAATCGCGCGCGATGGCGTCGAGATCGTCGGATTGGGCCGACGCGGGCGCGCCGAGCAGGCCAAGCAAAAGCATCAGGCCAAGCGCCGCCAGCCGCCGCATCCCTTATCTCCGTCTTCGCCCGGCGCCGCTCTAGCGCGGCGAGGCACGAAGGCGAACCGGAATCTGGCCGGGCGTCGGCTTTCAGCGGGCCTCAGCGCTCGTTGGGCAGCCCTCCTTCCAGCGCCTCCCATTCGCGCGCGGTGCGGCAGATACGCCGGTAGAGTCTGGAGCCGGTGAGCTGGGCGCGGACGCAGATCTGCCGGTCGGCATCGTTCGACGCGGTGGTCTGAGGCACAGCGGCGTCACGCGCCGCGCGGGCATTGTCGTCGCTGGCGCTGGCGGGGACGGACAGGCCGAGCGTGATCGCGCCGGCGACGGACAGCAGGATGGTCTTGCGCATCCCTGGACTCCTTTTCACGAAGCGCCGAAGCGGCGCCTCCGCTGTATTAGGAGAATATAACGTCGCGAGGCACTGACCGGTGCTGCGAACTTGTTGATCGCGCTTGCCGAATCGCTGATCGGCCTTGCGTCAGCGTGCCTGGTCGGCGCGTTTGGTCCTGAGCGTCGGCGGCGCGGCGGCCGGATCGTCCGGCCAGGGATGCCTGGGATAACGGCCGCGCATCTCCTTCGCGACCATGGCCCAGCTGCCGCGCCAGAAGCCGGGCAGGTCGCGCGTCGTCTGGATCGGCCGTCCGGCCGGCGAGGTGAGCGAGAGGACGAGCGGAACGCCGCCAACCGTCGGATGCTCCGCAATCCCGAACAGCGCCTGCACCCGGACGGTGACGGTCGGCCCGGCCTCGGCGTCATAGTCGATCGGGTGGCGGCTGCCGGCCGGGGTTTCGAAGTGGCTGGGCGCGATGCGCTCCACCTCTTGCCGGCCGGGCCAGCCCAACCGTGCCTCCAGCGCCGCGGTCAGCGCGCCGGCATCGATCCCGTCCAGCCGCCGAAGGCCGGCGAGCAGCGGCGGCAGCCACTGATCGAGATCGGCGATGAACGCCGGGTCGGAGAGATCGGGAAGCGACGATTCGTGCCGCCGCGCGAAGCCGGCCCGAACGCGCAGCGACCGCGCCGCCTCGCCCCATGGCAGCAAATCGACGCCGTACGTGCGCACGCCGTCCAGCAATGCCGCCTCGATCGCGGCCGGCTCAGCGCGGCTGTCCTGCCCGCCGGACAGGGTGATCGCCCCGAGACGGCGGCCATGACTGGCGCGAACGGCACCGGTGGCGGGATCGAAATCGACCTTCGCGCCTGTCTCGATCCGCACGACAAACAGCGATTCGACGGCTTCCTGATCGATCGGCGCGGCGGCGAGGATACGCGCGCCGCCGGCCGCGCCGCTCACCTCGGCGACCGCCAGCCAGGCATTGCGGGCGAGCGGATCGGCCGGATCGAGCCGGAAGCCGCGCCCGCCAACGCTGAGCCAGTCCGCGCCGGTCGCGTCGCGCCGCCTCGCCACCCGATCCGGGAAGGCGAGCGCGACGCAGGCGCCGATTTCGCCACCGGCAGCGACGAGCTTCGCCGCAGACGCGCTGGTGAGCTTGAGCCAGTTGCGCGCCAATCCCCGCGCGGCCTTGGCCCGCCTGCCCTTATCGCCGCGCCAGCGGCGCAGGCGCAGCTCCAGATCGGCGTCACTGCCGCCCAGCCCACGTTCCGACAGCAGCACAGCGACCTCGGCCGCCGTCACGCCCCAGCCCCGCGCTTCGGCTTCGATCATCATATGGGCGAGGCGGGGCGGGAGCGGCAAGGCGGCGATGGCCCGCCCATGCGCTGTGGGCCTGCCCGCCTCGTCGATCGCGCCCAACGAGGCCAGCCGCCGGCGCGCCTCCGTCACCGCCGCCTCAGGCGGCGGATCGAGCCAGCGCAGGGCGCGCGGATCGGCGACGCCCCAGAGCGCGCAATCGAGCAGCAGCGCCGACAGGTCCGCCTCCAGGATTTCCGGTGGATCGAAGCGCGGCGGGCTTGCCGTCGCGGCCGCTTCCCACAAGCGATAGACGGCGCCCGGCGCCTGCCGTCCCGCGCGGCCGGCGCGCTGCGCGACCGCAGCCTGACTGGCCCGCTCCGTCACCAGTCGCGTGAGGCCGGCGGCACGGTCGTAGCGCGGCCGCCGCGCGAGCCCGGAATCGACGACGATCCGCACCCCGTCCAGGGTCAGGCTGGTCTCGGCGATCGAGGTCGCGAGCACGATCTTGCGCCGGCCGGGCGGCGCGGCGCGGATCGCGGCGCGCTGCGCGGCGGGGTCGAGCGTCCCGTGCAGGCGATGCAAGTCCACGTCCGGCGGCAGATTCAGCCGCTCCGCCGTCCGCTCGATCTCGGCGACGCCGGGCAGGAAGGCCAGCAGGTCGCCCGGCCGCTCGGCAAAAGCGCGGCGGATCGCGCTCGCCATCGCCGCCTCGATCCGCGCTTCGGCGGCGCGGCCGAGATGGACGATCTCGACCGAATGCGCCCTGCCTTCGCTCTCGACCACCGGCGCATCGTTCATCAGGGTTCCGAAGCGGGCACCGTCGAGCGTCGCCGACATGACGAGAAGCCTGAGGTCCGGCCGCAATCCCGACTGCGCGTCGATCGCCAGCGCGAGGCCGAAATCGCCGTCGAGGCTGCGCTCGTGCGCCTCGTCGAACAAGACGGCGGAGACGCCCTTCAGCTCGGGATTGGATTGAAGGCGGGAGAGGAAAATCCCTTCGGTCAGCACCGTGATTCGCGTCCGCGCCGATCTTTTGCTGTCGAGCCGGGTCGCATAGCCGATCAGCCCGCCGGCAGTTTCGCCAGCCAGTTCCGCCATCCGCTCCGCCGCCGCCCGCGCGGCGAGTCGGCGCGGCGAGAGCAGCAGGATCTCGCCAGTGCACCACGGCTCGCCGAGCAGGGCCGGCGCCACCGCCGTCGTCTTGCCCGCCCCCGGCGGCGCGACCAGAACAGCGTTCGACCCCTCGCGCAGCGCCGCGAGCAGCGCGGGGAGGACGGAGGCAATGGGGAGCGCGCTCACGCGGCCTCCTTAGCCTTTGTAAGAAGCCGTTAAAGCCCCGCTGCTAAGGTGCCGCGCGCATCAAGGAACACGCATGACCGCACCCTTTCTGTCGCTCGCTGCCGAGCTCAAGGCGAAGGCCGCTCTCGCGCCCGCCGATATCCTGTCGCTGCGTCGGATTTGCTGGCCCGACGGCCGGGTCGATCCGGCCGAGGCGGAAGCGATCTTCGACCTCAACGAAGGGCTGAAGTCAGCGAATCGCGAATGGGTCGAATTCTTCGTCGAGGCGATGAGCGACTATGTCGTTCACCAGGCGGCGCCGGCCGGCTATGTCGACGACGCCAAGGCGCGCTGGCTGATCGCGCGGATCGACCAAGACGGCCGCGTCGATTCCCTTGGCGAGCTCGAATTGCTCGTCAAAGTCCTCGAAGATGCGACCAATGTGCCCGATGGCCTGAAAGATTACGCGTTGTCGCAAATCGAAGCGGCCGTGCTGACCGGCGCGGGGCCGACGCGCGATGGCGAGGCCCTCGAGCCCGGCTCCGTCAACGCCGCCGAAGCGAGGTTGTTGCGGCGCATCCTGTTTGCCCAGGCCGGGGATGGTCCGGCCTGCATCAGCCGCGCCGAGGCCGACATGCTGTTCCGTATCAAGGATCTGTCGCTCGGCGCGGTCAACGCGCCCGAATGGGACAAATTGTTCGTGCAGGCGGTCGGCAACCATCTGATGGCCTATAACAGCTATCGCCCGCTCGCCCGCGACGAGGCGGCGCGGCTCGAAGCGTTCGTGGACGACAACCAGCCGCATATCGGCGGCTTCTTCCGCCGAATGGCCGCCGCGGGGCTTTCGGGTTTCTCAGCCGCCGCCGCGGCCGGCCCGTCGGAGCCGGATCGCGCCGCGCTTCAGGCTGCCGCGCGGGCGATCGATCCGGCCGAGGCCGACTGGCTGAGGGCGCGCCTCGCCGCCCAGCCGGACCTCGATCCGCTTGAGGCCGCCTTGCTGAGCTTCATCGCCGAAGAGAGCGGGCAGCGGCTGGACTAATAAGCGCGCTGGATCGCGAACTCGACCGTCTCGACCAGCGCCGCCTTGGCCCGGCCGGCCGGAAAGGCGCCGAGCGCGTCGATTGCCCGCCGGCCGAACAGGCGCGCCCGTTCCAGCGTGTCGGCGAGCGCGCCCGTCTCTTCGAGCAGGTCGGTCGCGCGGGCGAGGTCGGGCTCGGCCGCGCCGCCGGCGATCGCCTCGCGCCAGAAGGTGCGGTCCGTCTCGCTCCCACGCGCATAAGCGAGGATGACGGGCAGCGTCACCTTGCCGTCCCTGAGGTCGTCGCCGACCCTTTTGCCCATCGTCGCCGCGTCGGAGGAATAGTCGATCGCATCGTCGACGAGCTGGAACGCGATGCCGAGGTTGCGGCCATAAGCGTCGAGCGCGGCCTCGGCTTCCTCCTCGCGCTCGGCGACCACCGCCGCGATCCGGCAGGCGGCGGCGAACAGGGCCGCCGTCTTGGCCGAGATGATCTCAAGATAATGGTCCTCGCCGGTGTCGATCCGGCGCTGGGCGGTGAGCTGGCTGACCTCGCCTTCGGCGATCACGCTCGACGCCCGCGACAGGATCTTGAGCACCTTCAGCGAACCATCCTCGACCATCAACTCGAAGGCGCGGCTGAACAGGAAGTCGCCGACCAGCACGCTCGCCGGATTGCCCCAGATCATGTTCGCGGTGCGCCGGCCGCGCCTGAGGCCGGAGCCATCGACCACGTCGTCGTGGAGCAAGGTGGCGGTGTGGATGAACTCGACCGCGGCGGCGAGCCTGTGATGCCGCGCGCCCTGGTAATCGACCAGGGCAGCGCAGGCGAGCGTCAGCATCGGCCGCATTCGCTTGCCGCCGCCGGCGATGAGGTGGCCGGCAAGCTCCGGGATCAAGGCCACCTCGCTCTGCATCCGCTCCAGGATCACTGCATTGACCTTGTTCAAGTCGGCGGCGACGAGCTGGACGATCGGATCGAGGGACGGCGCGGCACCAGGTCGCAGGGGGTGAACGGTCGCGGTCATGCGTTGGCGCCGATGCGCGTCCCGCCGCGCAAACGCAAGGGTCAGGCCGCCTTGGGCAGCTTCAGCCGGGCGAGCAGGCCGCCCAGATCCTCGCTCTCCTCCAGCGCGATCGAGCCGCCGTAGATCTGGGCGACATCGCGGACGATGGCGAGGCCGAGGCCGGTACCGGGCTTGCCGGAGTCGAGCCGGGCGCCGCGATCGAAGATCGTCTCGCGCTCGCTTTCCGGAATGCCGGCGCCGTCGTCCTCGACCTCGATCTCCGCCCATTCGGGCGTGGCGTTCACGGTCACGAAGACCCGGCCCTGGCCATATTTGGCGGCGTTCTCGATCAGATTGCCGAGCAGCTCGTCGAGATCCTGCCGCTCGACCCGCGCCTCCGCTTGCTTGTCGCCGGCGATGTCGATGGTGACGTTCTCGTAGAGCCGGCTCACCGCGCGCTCGACCGATTCGAGGCTTGGCCAGACGGCGCTGCGCGCCTGCGCGCTGGAGCGCCGGCCGATCGCCCGCGCCCGAGCGAGATGATGGTCGACCTGGCGCCGCATCACCCGCGATTCGCGGATCACCGTATCGGCGAGATCGGGCGCGTGCGCGGTGGCGGCGTTGTTGACCACGGTGAGCGGGGTCTTCAGCGCATGGGCGAGGTTGCCGGCATGGCGCCGCGCTTCCTCCGCCTGCGTCTCATTATGCTCGAGCAGTTCATTGAGCTCCTCGGTAAGAGGCTGAATCTCGGCCGGCAGCCGTTCGTCGATCCGTGACTTCTGGCCGGATCGCACCGCCGCGATCGCGCGCCGCATCTTCCGGAGCGGCCATAGCCCGTAGATCGCCTGCAGGGCGGCGAGGATGATCAGGCCAAGGCCGAGGACGCCGAAGGACTGGATCAGGGTGTTGCGGATGACCCCGATCTGCTCGTCGAGCAGCTCGCGATTCTGGGCGACCTGAAAGCGCCAGCGGATCGGCGACCCGGGCATGCGCACGTCGCGCTCGATGATCCTCAGCGCTTCGCCGGGGAACTCGGCGCTGTCATAATAATGGGCCTCGCCATCGTCATGGCCTTGCGGCGTCAGCCGCCGGTCCCAGAGCGAGCGCGAGCGGAAGGGCTCGAACCCCTGGCCGCTGACTTGATAATAGAGGCCGGAATAAGGCTCCAGGAAGCGCTGGTCGGCAGGCTCGCGGGCGTACAGCACCTCGCCTTCCGGGCCGATCTCGGCCGAGGCGATCATCGAGGTCAGCACGAACTCGAGCTGGGCGTCGAAATTCTCGGTCACCGCCGAGGTCAGCAACCGATCGAGCGCATAGGCGCCGACCGAAAGCAAAAGCCCGATCCACAGCGCCGCGATGCCGATCATCCGCCGGGTGAGCGAGCCCGACGAGCGCCGCTCGGCGCGGCGGACCCAGAAGCGGCGGAGTGAGGGGAGCTTCAGCTTCATGCCAATCCGTCACTCCCGCGAAAGCGGGAGTCCATGCGACTGGAGAGCCGCGCCGGACTCAGTATGGATTCCCGCCTTCGCGGGAATGACGAAAAAGGGCTGAACGCCTCATGACGCGCGCGGCTCGTCGAGCGAATAGCCGAGGCCGCGGATCGTGGTGATCACGTCGGGGCCGAGCTTCTTGCGGATGCGAGTGACGAAGACTTCGATGGTGTTAGAATCCCGATCAAAATCCTGGTCGTAGATATGCTCGATCAGCTCGGTACGGCTCACCACCTTGCCCTTGTGGTGCATCAGGTAGGACAGGAGCTTATATTCCTGCGCGGTCAGCTTCACCGGCTCGCCGTCCAGCGTCACCTTGCCGGAGCGGGTGTCGAGCCGCACGTCGCCGGCGATCAGTTCGGACGAGGCATTGCCGGAGGCGCGGCGGATCAGGGCGCGCAACCGCGCGATCAGCTCCTCGGTCTGGAACGGCTTGGCGAGATAATCGTCGGCGCCGGCGTCGAGCCCCGCCACCTTGTCCGACCAGCTGTCGCGCGCGGTCAGGACAAGAACCGGGACCTTCATCCCCTCCTTGCGCCAGCGGTCGAGCACGGTGAGCCCGTCCACCTCGGGCAAGCCGAGATCGAGGATGATCGCGTCATAGGTCTCGGTCGAGCCCAGATAGTGGCCGTCCTCGCCGTCGGTGGCGAGATCGATCGCATAGCCCGCGCCCTCCAGCGTCGCGCGCAGCTGCCGCCCCAGATTGGGTTCGTCCTCGACGATCAGCACCCGCATAGACATTCCCTTCCCTGGCGCCCGAGGGCGCGAAGCCGTTCAGATGGAGATAGCAGCGAGCGCCGTCCAGCGCCATGCCGGGCGCGACGCGCTATTGGCGGCCGACCACCCGGCCGGTGCGCGCGTCGACGTCGATCCAGATCATCTCGGAGCCGCGCATGAACTTCAGGCGATAGATGCGCCCGTCGAACTCGACGCCGATGAACCTCGCACCCGGCACGTTGATCCGCGCCCGGATTTCGCCGAGCGGCAGGATCTCGCCCTGATTCATCGCTCGATAAGCCTGGTCCTGTTCGCCGCCGCGCGTCGCGCCCAGCCGCTGCGCGACAGCAGGCGCCGCGCAGGCGAGAACAAGCAGGACGAGCAACAGCGGACGCATGGCGGGAACGGTTTGGCCTTTCGCGGGAGAATCGCAAGCCACAATAGCCGAAGCCATTGAATAGGCCATGAATAGGGCGGTAGGCTGGGCTTAACCTATCGGGGGATCGCGATGCGTCTGATGCGTTTGGCAGGCTGGGCCGCGCTGTTGCTGGCGACGCTCGCGGTCCAGCCGTCGGGCTTCGCCCAGGATGTCGCCCGGATGGAGCGGGTGCCGGACCGTCAGCCGGGCGAGGGTGAGGGGCCATACCGCCGCCTCGTCATCCGCAACGCGACCCTGGTCGACGGCAGCGGGGCGCCGCCGCGGGGCCCCGTCGACATCGTCGTCGCGGGCAACCGGATCGAGAGCATCCGCTCCGCCGGAAACCCCGGCCTGCCGCAGCCGCAGAATCGCCCGCCGGGCGACGCCGATCGCGAGATCGACGCCGCCGGCATGACGGTGCTGCCCGGCTTCGTCGACGTCCATGGCCACAATGGCGATCCCGACAAGGCGCCGAACGCGACCTATGGCTACCGGCTCTGGCTGGCGCACGGCGTCACCACGGTGCGCGGCGTCGGCCTTTACGGCGGCGCGGGCGACATGTCGCTCGCCGACCGGCAGCGCAGCCGCGACAACAGCATCGTCGCGCCCCGCCTGTTCGCTTATGTCGTGATCGGGGATGTCTGGACCGGCGGCCCAGTGAACAGCCCGGAACGGGCGCGGGCCTTCGTCCGCTGGGCCGCGCAGGCCGGCTATGACGGGATCAAGTTCTTCAACAGCGAGCCGCCGGCGGTGCTCGAAGCGGCGCTCGCCGAGGCCCGCGCGCAGCGGCTCGGCACTGTCGCCCATCTCGGCCAGGGCGGCGTCGCCGAGGTCAATGCCGATCGCGCCGCGGCGCTGGGGCTGGGCGGTGTCACCCATTTCTACGGTCATTTCGAATCCCTGCTGCGCGACCGGCGCCTCCCCTCCTACCCGCCCGACTACAACATGGCCGACGAGCAATGGCGGTTCGGCCAGGTGGCGCGCCTCGCCGACCAGATCGTGACGCCGGGAAGCCCGGAATGGCGCGCCTATCTCGAGCGGCTGCGCGAGCGGGGCGTCTTCATGTCGCCGACCTTCAACATCTATTCCGCCGGCCGCGACGTGATGCGCGCGCGCACCGCCGAATGGCACGAGCGCTATACGCTGCCGTCGCTGCAACGCTTCTTCCAGCCAAGCCGGGTCCATCACGGCTCTTATTTCTGGGACTGGACGACCGCCGACGAGATCGCCTGGCGGCGCTTCTACACGCCCTGGATGCGGCTGGTGAACGACTACAAGAATATGGGCGGGCGGGTCACGGTCGGCTCCGACCCCGGCTATATCTACCAGACCTGGGGCTTCTCTTACGTCCAGGAGCTGGAGATGCTGCAGGAAGCGGGCTTCTCGCCGCTGGAGGTCATCCAGGCGGCCACGATCAACGGCGCCCGCGAGCTCGTCGAGCCGACGGGCCGTGAACCCGAATTCGGCATCGTGCGCGCCGGCATGCTCGCCGATCTGGTCATCGTCCCCGGCAACCCGCTCGCCAACCTCAAGCTGCTCTACGGCACCGGCCATATGCGGCTGAACGCCCAGACGCAGCAGGTCGAGCGGATCGGCGGCGTCCGCTGGACGATCAAGGACGGCATCGTCTACGACGCCCCCGTACTGCTCGCCAGCGTCGAGCGGATGGTGGCCGAAGCGCGGGCGCGGGAAGCGGCGGCGCGCTGATCAGCCCGCGACCCGCGCCGGCAGCACCCGCGGATTCCGCAGCACGGCCGCCGAGAACAAGGCGACGATCAGGCCGACCGGGAAAATCTCCAGGAAGGTCACCGGAATGCGGATCAGCGGGTTGCCATAGTTGTCCCGCATCCACTGAAATTCGGCCATCTCGGCCGCGACCTCGCTGGCCGATTTGCCCTGCGCCTCGAGCCCGCGCGCCATCGCGGCAAGGAACTCGTCCATGAAGCGATAACCGGTCGCGGCGAGATAGATTTCCCAGACCAGGATGTAGGCCAGCGCCGCCACCACGGCGATGCCGAGGCCCATGCCGAGCGCCGGCATGAAGCGGATCGCCCCGCCCTTCTCGACGTCGCGATAGCGCTTCACGCCCATGAAGACGAAGCTCAGCGCCACCAGCATGACGAGATAGCCGAACCACATCGTGCTGAAGATGCTGTTCTCCGGCCCGAGCGCCAGCCCCGCGGTGATCGTGCCGACGATGACGAGACCCGACAGCAGGCCGTAGATCAGGGCATATTTCATGGGTCCGCTCCCGTTGATCGCGCGCCGCAGCTAAGCGGACCGAACCGGCCCCGGCTATCGCCCTGATGGGTGATTCCGTCGCTTTCGCCCGTTCGGATCATGGGATCAGCGCCAGCCGCCGCGCCTCCTCGACCGCCTGGATGCGCCGGTCGACGTCGAGCTTTTCATAGACCCGCGCGACATGGGTCTTCACCGTGTTGGGCGAGATGCCCAGCGCCCGCGCCAGCTCCTTGTTCGAGGCGCCCGAGGCGAGCATTTCGAGAATCTCGCATTCGCGCGGGGACAGGCCGAGCGAGCGGATCGCCGCCTCGTTGCGGACGAACGCGCGCGGCCGCGGCGAGGGGGTCAGCCGGCGGCCGAGCCAGAGGCCGAGCGCGATGAAACCGAGCGCGATCAGCCCGACATAGATTTCCGTCGGCAGCACCCGCGCCGCATGGCGGTAGCGCAGCCATTCCAGCCCCACGGCCGCGACCGCCAAGGCCAGCGCATAGATCAGGATCGTCCGCCACATGCCCGGAAGCTGCCAGAAACGGGCGCGCCCGGCCAGCATCGGGTCAACGCCGCGCGGTCGCCTCTCGGATCAGGCGGCGGGCCTCTTCGATCGCCCGGGCCAGCTCAAGCGTCATGGCGATCAGGATGCTCGGTCGCATGTCTCTCCCGTGACAATGCGAATATGTCGAAGTCGCTCAGGGCGTCGGTGTCAGGGCCGGGCGGAGCGCCTCTGCCTGGCGGCGCACCCATTGCTCGACCTGCGGGCTCGGCAGCAGGCCCTGCCGGTCGGCGGTATAGGTGACGCCCTCCAGCACGCGGGCATAGGGGCCGAAGCCGGTCACCCGATAAGGCAGCACGATCAGCTGACCGCCGTCGCGCGCGGCTTCGGCCGCGATCGCGCGAATGCGTGCCTCCGAGGCGGCCCGGCGCTCCGGCCAGTCCTCGCGCAGCGTCTCGACAACGACCCGGCGGAACGGTGCATGGGTCCGCAGCGCGGCGGCCCGCGCGTCGATCTCGCGAATCCAGCGCTCGTTTTCCGCATCGTCCTCGGGACCATGAGCGAGGACCAATATGGTCTCGCGTCGCGGATCGCGGCTCAACGGCCGGACCCGCTCGACCAGCACCGCGCCCATCTCGGCCGCGTTCGCCAGGCCTTCGTCGCTCAGCGCGAAGCGGGAATTGGAATCGATCCGCCACAGCGACATGTCGTGGCCTCCATGGCCGCCATGGGCATCGCCCTGGGGCCGCGGCGGAGCGCCGGGGCGAAGCCCCAGAATCTGCTCGGTGCGCTCGCGCCAGCTTTCGCCGCTGATGAATAGCCGGACGACCGCAATCCGCCGCACGCCCCGCGCCTCGAGCCGCCGCACCGCCTCCTGGATCGTGTCCGGCGAGGCCATGCCGAAGGCGATTTCCAGATGATGATCGCGCCGCACCGGCTCCAGCATCGCCTCGACCTGGCCGTTCCAGGCCGGGCCGCCGCCATGCGCCATGACGAGGATGCCGAAATCGCCCTGGGGCTGCGCCGCGGCCGGCGCCGCGAACAACAGCAGGGCGGCAAGCATCGTGCCGATCAAGCGGATCATGCCAAATCTCCTCAGAAACGGATGGAAAGCGAGGCGCGGACATTGCGCCCCGGCTGGGTGTAAGCATCGGTGACGGTCGAGGTCGCCAGCAGGCCGACAACGTCGCCCCAATAAGCGTAGCTCTCGTCGAAAATATTGAACAGGCCGGCGCGCAGCGTGAAATTCTCGCTGATCCGCCAGAAGGCGGTGAGATCGACCACCGTCGAGGCGTCGGGCCGGAAGCAGGCGGACGTCCCGCAGACGCCGGTGGTCCGATCGAGCGGCTTGCGCGCGGCATGAGTGACATAGGCCTGGGCGCCGAGCCGCCCCGCCGGATCGCGCCAGCCCGCGCCGACCACGAGGCGCAGCGGATCGATGCTCGAGAGCGGCGATTCCGTGCCGTTCGGCTGGATCATGTCGCCGCTCGCCCAGGCGAAGGCGGCGTCGGCGTTGAAGCCGTTCGGCAGAACGATCGCCAGCCGCCCCTCGATCCCCTCGATCTCGACCCGGTCGAGATTGACGAACTGGAAGACCGCCGGATTGCCGGGCGTGAAATTGCCGCCGACCTGCTGCTGGCTGATGAAATCGTCGTAGCGGCCGACGAAGCCGGTGAGCTGGGCCGAGACGATGCCACGGTTGAAGCGGATGCCGGCCTCGAACGTCTCGCTCGTCTCCGGGCCGAGATCCGAGTTCGGGATCGAGGTATAGCCCTGCGCCGGGTTGGCGAAGAACTGGTTCACCTGGGTCGGCGAGGGCGCCCTGAAACCCTGGGCGTAGTTTCCATAGAGGCTGAAGCCGCCGCCGAGCCGGCCGACGATGCCGAGGCGCGGCGTGAGGCGCGAGCCGTCCTGGCGCGCGACGGCAAAGCCGGGCAGCAATGGCTCGTTCTCAGGATCGAGGCTGTAATGGTCGAAGCGCAGCGCCGGGTGGAGGGTGACATGGCCGCCGGGCAGCTGGATCTCGTCGCCGACGAAGAGGCCGGCGAGGGTGAAATCGGTCACCGGGAAGGCGCGGGCCGGGAAGGTCTCGCCGAACGGCGGCACGGTGCCGTCGCGAATGCCCTCCTGCCGGGTCTCGGAAATGTCGCCGCCGAAGACGAGATTGTGCCGGAAGGCGCCGGTCGCGAAGGTCGAGCGCGCCTCCGCGCTGGCGCCGATCACGCGATTGTCGAACGTGTTGATCCGGCTGCGGTCGGCGGCGGTGCTGCGGTCCTCGAAGGCGGACTGGCGATTGTCGCTCTCCTGCCAATAGACGGCGGCCTGGGCGAAATCGATCATGCCCTCGCCCTCGTAGCGCCAGTCGAGGCTGACCCGACGGCGCTCGATCGTATC
>NZ_JBQTIN010000040.1:0-5625 GCF_052388015.1 Sphingosinicella sp. | reverse complement strand
AGATCAAACGATGAGCGGTGCCTTTTTGGCCGTGAACTCGTTGGCCCGCTGTTATGAAAACGCACCCCCAGACCCTTCGCACCGCCGCCGTCGCGCTGTTCGCGTCCGCCGCTTTCCTCAACGCCCCTGTGTTCGGGCAAGCCGCGCCGGTCGTCGCGCCGCCGCCGCCGGTCGTGGTGACACCACCGCCACCGGTTGCCGAGACGCCGCCGCCGGTTGTGAGGCCGGCTCCTGCGCCCGCGCCGCGCGCCACGCCGGCAGAGCCGCCTCGCGCCGCTCCTGCCGCGCCGGAAGCGCGCCGGACGGCGCGCCCCGCGCAGCGCGCGCCCGAGCGCAGCGTCCGCATTGCCAACCGGTCTGCGCCGGCGCCGGCTGCGCCCGCCGCGTCGGCCCCGGAGACGACTCCCGCCGCACCGGCTCCTGCCCCAGTCGCGGAAGCCACGCTGCCGCCGCCGGTTGCCGAGCCGGCGCCAGCCGCGCCCGCAGAGCCTGCCGGCGATGTCGCTGTCGTCGACACGGAAAGCTCTACCGTCACCTGGCTGGTTGCTGCCGGCCTGGCGCTGGTCATCGCGCTTGCGGGGATCGTCCTTTGGCGCCGCCGCCGGTCGGCCGAGGATGACTATTATTATGAGGAGCCCGCTTATGAGGAGCCGGCGAACGTCGTCGAGCCGGCCGCTCCGGTGGCGCGCGCCGACTATCAGCCGGCGCTCGTCACGCCTGCCTTCCGCCGTCCGGAGACCGCGCCGGTCGTCGAGCCGGAAGTGACCGCTTCCGCCACCGGCATCGAGCTGGGCGAGGCCGATCGGGCCGATATGGAGGCGCTGGCCGCCTCGTCGAGCCCGGAAGGCCATCGGCCCTGGCTCGAATTCCTGATGCGGCCGGTCCGCGCCGGCACCACCGATGACGAAGCCTTGGTCGAGTTCGAGCTCACCGTCGGCAATACCGGCACGGTCGCCGCCGAGCACGTTCGCATCTCGACCTGGATGCTGGCCGGGCAGGGCTCCGACATGGAGCGCTCGCTGATCGAGCCGCCGGCCGACGCGGCGACCTCCGAGACCCGGATCGCGCCGGGCGACGGCGCCAGGGTCGATGCCGCCATCGCCCTGCCGCGCAATCGGCTGAGGGACGATGTGCTGCCGGTCGTGGTCGCCGACGCCCGCTATCGCCTGCCGGGCGGCGGCGAGGGACGGACGTCGGCCCGCTTCGCGGTCGGTCTGCCCAGCGGCGACGGCCTCGCGCCCTTCGCGGTCGCGCTCGGCGAGGGCCTGCGCGACGATGTCGAAGTCCGGCTGCACGGCGAGCCCGAGCACGTCTGAGCAGGACTGAACGAAAAAGGGCGCGGCGCATCGCGGGTCGCGCCCTTTTTTCTTGTCCGCCGCATGACTCGTCGCGGCGCATTCATGCCTCGCTTCGGCGGCGAAATTGGTCGCGAGATGTAATCGACCCTACCGGCCGATTCACCCTTAGCCTATACGATCCGGCAAGGCCCTTGGCGCAGCTTGAGGCACGCCAAGTGGAGGGGAGGGCAACAGATGACCGACGGGAATGCGGCCCTCGCACGTTATGCGGTAAGGGGAGGGCCCCGATGACCGACGGACACGACCCCGGAAAGCGCTTCGCGGAGTTTCCGGATATCGCTGCGCTCGAACCCGCGCCTGCCGAGGCGGCGGTGCCGGACCGCCATGGCCTGCCGCCCGAAATCGTCCTCACCGCCGCCTTGCCGCTCGCCGCGTGCGGCGGTGGAGGAGGCGGTGGCGGTGGAGCGCCTCCCGCGGCCGTGGTGCCGCCGCCACCGCCGCCTCCAGCGATCGTGCTGCCGACCGGCCCAGAGGCTACCCGCTTCCTTTCGCAAGCCTCGATGGGCTCGAGCCGGGCCGGCATCGACAATGTCGCGGCGATCGGCTTCGCCGCCTGGCTCGACCAGCAATTCGCGACCGCCCGGACGGTCAGCCATTGGGATTGGCTGGTCCAGGCGGGCTACAACAACGCGGCCAATATCGACAACGAGAACGGCTTCGATCCCGTGATGTGGCGACAGCTGATCGCCAGCCCGGATCAGCTCCGCGTCCGGGTCGGCATGGCGCTGCTCGACTTCCTCGTCGTCGGCATCGGCGGCGTGACTTCGGGGTGGCGGCAGTTTGCCGTCGCCGCCTATGTCGACGTGCTGATGGATGGCGCGTTCGGCAATTTCCGGACGCTCCTGACCAACATTTCGACCAACGCCGCGATGGGCTATTACCTCACTTTCCTCGGCAACCGCAGGGCGAACGCGCAGACCGGCGCGGTGCCGGACGAGAATTACGCGCGCGAGCTGATGCAGCTGTTCACCATCGGCCTGCTGCGCCTCAATGCCGACGGCACGGTCCAGACCGGCGCCGGCGGCCAGCCAATCGAGACCTACACGCAGGACGATATTACCGGCCTGGCGCGTGTCTTCACCGGCTGGAACCTCGATTCGAGCGACGCCACGACGCCCGACCGGCTGCGGCGGCCGATGGCCAACATCGCCTCGCAGCATGAAACCGGCGCGAAGACCTTCCTCGGCACGACGATTCCGGCCGGAACCGACGGGGCGAACAGCCTCCGCCTCGCGCTCGACGCGATCTTCGCCCATCCCAATGTCGCGCCCTTCGTCTCGAAGCAGCTGATCCAGCACCTCGTCACCTCGAACCCGGCGCCGGCCTATGTCGCCCGGATTTCGGCGGTGTTCGAGAATAACGGCTCGGGCGTGCGCGGCGATCTTCGCGCCGTGGTCCGTGCCATCCTGCTCGATGTCGAGGCGCGCAGCGTCGCGATCGCCGACGCGGCCAGCTTCGGCAAGCTGCGCGAGCCGATCAACCGGCTGACCGGCTGGGCGCGGGCGTTCAACGCCGGCTCCGCTTCCGGTCTGTGGAACACGATCGGCGACACCAGCTCGACCTCGAACCGGCTCGGCCAGAGCCCGGGCCGGTCGCCCAGCGTCTTCAACTTCTTCCGGCCGGGTTACACGCCGCCCAACACCGCGATCGCCACCGCCGGGCTGGTCGCGCCGGAATTCCAGATCACCAACGAGCCGTCGGTGATCGCTTATGTGAACTATATGGCGGGCCTGGTGCCTTCGACGGCCGATTTCCGCGCCAATTATGCCGACATTATCACGCTCGCCGGCGACAGCACGGCCCTGGTCAACGAGGTGGACCTCAGGCTCGGCGCGCGGCTTTCCGACGCGACCAAGGCCACGATCAGGGGGGCGGTGGACGCGATCCTGGCGACCGGTGCGAACGGGCCCGCGAACCGGGTCTACACGGCGGTGACGCTGACCCTCGCCAGCCCCGAATTCCTGGTCCAGAAGTGAGGAGGGCGCGATGACCGACCTTTCCCGTCGTGCCTTCCTCCAGCGGGCCGGGGCCTTGAGCATCGTCGGCGGCGCGGCGCCGTTCGTCATGAACCTCGCCGCGATCGGCGAGGCCGCGGCCGCCACAGCCACCGACTACAAGGCCCTGGTCTGCATCTTCCTGTTCGGCGGCAATGACTATGCCAACACGGTGACGCCCTACGATCAGGCCTCCTACGATCTTTACGCCGCCAATCGCGGCACGATCGCCCATCTGCGCGACACGCTGACGCCGACCGTGCTCAACCCCACCAACCCCTTGTCCGGCGGCCGGCAGTTCGCGCTCGCGCCCAATCTCGCGCCCCTGATCCCGGTGTTCAACGCCGGCCGGATGGCGGTCATGCTCAACGTCGGCGCCCTCGTCCAACCGACCAGCAAGACGAACTATACCAACCGCTCGGTGCCCCTGCCGCCCAAGCTGTTCAGCCACAACGACCAGCAGAGCTTCTGGCAGGCATCGAGCCCGGAAGGCGCCACCTCCGGCTGGGGCGGCCGGATCGGCGACCTGCTCCAGTCGGGCAACGGCGCCTCGGCGCTCACCTGCATCAGCGCCTCGGGCAACAGCGTCTATCTCGCCGGCCGGACCGCGATCCAGTACAGCGTCACGACCACCGGGCCGATCCCGCTGCTCAACAACGCGACGACCCTGTTCGGCTCGGGCGCCGGGATGACCGCGCTGCGCGGCCTGATGACGGGCGCCCGCACCAACCTGTTCGAGAACGAGCATGCCACGGTCACCCGGCGTTCGATCGATCTCCAGGCGCAGGTTACCGCCGCGCTTGCCGCTTCGCCGACGATCACCACGCCCTTCCCGGCCAACACCGGTAACCTGGCCGAACAGCTTCGGATCGTGCTGCGCCTGATCTCCGTGTCTCAGGAGTTGGGGGCGCGGCGGCAGGTCTTCTTCGTCAGCCTCGGCGGCTTCGACAATCACGATTCGATGCTCACCACCCATCCGGTGCTGATGACCCGGCTTGGGGCCGCGATGCGCTATTTCTACGACGCGACGGTCGAGCTGGGCATCGCGGACCGGGTCACCGCCTTTACCGGTTCCGATTTCGGCCGCACTTTGACCTCCAACGCCAACGGCTCGGACCATGGCTGGGGCTCGCACCATTTCGTGATGGGCGGCGCGGTCAACGGCCGGGCCTTTTACGGCAATCCGCCGACGATCGCGAACAACGGCCCGGACGATGTCGGCCAGGGCCGGCTGCTGCCCAGCCTCTCGGTCGACCAATATGGCTCGACGCTGGCGAACTGGTTCGGCGTTTCCTCTGGCCAGATGTCGACGGCGCTGCCCAACATCAACAATTACAATTCCAGCACCTGGAATCTCGGCTTCCTGACCTGAGCCTTGCGGCCGGCCGCCGGACCGGTAGAGCTGCCCTTCCTGACCGGGAGGATATGATGCGGCCGCTACTGCTTGCCTTGCTCGTTTTGCTCGCACCCTGCGCGGCACTTGCCCAGACCGACTATGCGGCAGGGCTGACCGAGGGCGACGTCACCCTGCGCGACTTCCGCTTCCGCTCCGGCGAGACGCTGCCCGAGCTTCTCATGCATTATGCGACGCTCGGCACGCCGCGCCGCGACGCGGCGGGCAATATCACGAACGCGGTGATGGTCCTCCACGGCACCGGCGGCTCGGGCCGTCAGTTCCTCCAGCCGCAATTCGCCGACGAGCTGTACGGCCCCGGCCAGCCGCTCGACATCAGCCGTTTTTACATCATCCTTCCCGACAATATCGGCCATGGCCGCTCGTCCAAGCCGAGCGACGGCCTCCGCATGCGCTTCCCGGCCTACGACTATGACGACATGGTCGAGGCGCAGCGGCGGATGCTGGCCGAGCTTGGGGTGAACCGCCTCCGCCTCCTCTTCGGCACCTCGATGGGCTGCATGCACGGCTTCGTCTGGGCCGAGACCCATCCCGGTTTCGCCCGGGCGATGATGCCGATGGCCTGCCTGCCGACCGAGATCGCCGGCCACAACCGGATGTGGCGGCGGATGGCGATCGAGGGCATTCGCGCCGATCCCGCATGGAATGGCGGCAATTACACGACGCAGCCGGCAATGGGGCTGCGTGTCGCCGTCTCGCTGCTTCAGACGGCGGGCTGGAACCCGCTCCAGGTCCAGGTCGCCTATCCGACCCGCGCGGCCGCCGACGCTTTTATCGTCGAGCGGGTCACGCGCGACATGGCGAGCCGCGACGCCAATGACCTGATCTACCAGCTCGACGCCTCGCGGACCTACAATCC
>NZ_JBQTIN010000039.1:0-4610 GCF_052388015.1 Sphingosinicella sp. | reverse complement strand
TGCTTCAGCCGCTTCGCCGGCTCGCCGGAGCCGATCGTGCGCAGCGCCAGCTCGGTGCCCTCGCGGATCGTCTCGGCCATGCCGGCGGCGAGGAACAGGGCGCCGGCGTTGATCGCCACCGCCCGCGTCTCCGCCGAGGTGCCATAGCCCATCAGCAGCGCCTTCAGCCGCTCGGCATTTTCCGCGACTCCGCCGCCCCGCAGCGGCTCGATCGGCGCGCCGCCCAGCCCGGCCTCGTCCGGCGTGATCGTCAAGCGCTCGATCTTGCCGCCCGCCAGCCGCGCCGCCTCGGTCGGCCCGTGCAGCGCGACCTCGTCGAGCCCGTCGCCATGCACCACCATCGCCCGCTCGACGCCCAGCGCCTGCAGGGTCAGCGCGACCGGCTCGATCAGCCGCGCCTCGGCGACGCCGAGCAATTGCACCTTGGGCTCGGCCGGGTTCACGCAGGGGCCGAGGATGTTCATCACCGTCCGCACGCGGAGCGCCCGGCGCACCGGGCCGGCATGGCGCAGGCCGGGATGATAGGCCGGCGCGAACAGGAAGCAGACGCCCGTCTGGTCCAGCGCCCGGCGCGAGACCGCGGCCGGCGCGTCGAGCTTCACGCCCAACGCCTCCAGCACGTCGGCCGAGCCGCATTTCGAGGTGATCGACCGGTTGCCGTGCTTGGCGACCGGCAGCCCCGCCGCCGCCGCGACGAAGGCGACGGCGGTCGAGAGGTTGATCGTCCTGGATCCATCGCCCCCCGTGCCGCAACTGTCGGCGAAGACATAGTCCGGCCGCGGGAAATCGGCGTCGGCGGCGCGCAGCGCCCGGGCGGCGCCGATCAACTCGTCGGCGGTCTCGCCCTTGAGGCGAAGCGCGATCAGCAAAGCGGCGATGCTCGGCTCGGCGAGCCGGCCGGCGACCAATTCGGCGAACAGGGCCTCTGCCTGGCCGGCAGTGAGCGACTGGCCGGCGAACAGGGCGTCGAGCGCCTGCTCGGCCGGCGCCGGGGCGGGCTCGAAGGCAGGGATGGCGAGATTGGCGGTCATGTACATGGCAGGAATCCTTTGCGCTGGCGTCGGGCGGGCAAAGAAAAAGCCCGCCGGGATCGGCGGGCTTGCTTGGGTCGAAATGGGAGTCCCTAGAGGAGCGTCACCATCGCCAGCCATGCGCCGCCGGTGCGGAAGAGGTCCGCCACCAGCGCCAGCCATGATCGCGCGTATCCAAGTCGGCCGACATGGCCGCAGGCAGGAATCGAAGCGCATCGTTGCTCATGACGCGCACAGGATCGGGATTTCGCCGGCCCGCGTCAACTGTAGAAAATATGCAGCCCGATCCGGGTCGTCCGCGCCAGCCTGCGGCCCCAGCCGGGCGACACGTAATTGGCGTGATACCAGAGCACGTTCTCGGGCAGGAGCCGCGTCTGCCGCTCGGCGGCGATGCGGGCGATTGCGACCGCGCGCCGCCACTCCTCGCACTCCTGGTCGGCGCGCGGGATCACGCCGCGGCGGACGTAGGAGAATTGCGCCGGCTGGCGGACGACGGCGCAGATCGTCGCCGGGTAGCGGCCGGAGCGTGTGCGGTTCAGCACCACTTCCGCGACCGCGAGCTGGCCCTCGATCGGCTCGCCCCGCGCCTCGAAATAGACGGTGCTGGCCAGGCAATGCTGCTCGGCGCTGAGGGTCGTCGTGCCAGCCTGGTCGACGATGAGGTCGGCGAGAGAGCGCCGATCCTGCTCGGCGAGCGATTCGGCATGGCCGAGTGCCGGCGTATCGCTCGCCGTATCGGCTCCGGCGGTATCGAGGGCGAGGTCGCCAGCCTCGGCGAAGGCCTCGCCATGGTCGAGAAAGCGCGCCGTCGGCGCGGCCGCCTCGTCTGGCGAGGCCAGCAGCGGACTGCCGTCCAGCGCCAGGGTAAGCAGAAAGGCAGCCGCGGCGAAGGCCGCGGCGCGGACCGGTCGAATCATCCTGTGGTCGTTTCCAGTGCGGCGGGCGAACCTCACGAAACGCGTCCTCGCGCCTCGGATTCTCAACCCGCCGTCTTGCCCGATCGCCTGCGCCAAGCGCTTGCGGCGACCCGCTCGTTAAACTCGTGAGCGTCAGGTGGCGGCGCTTTTGCTGCATTGCAACAGAAATGCCGCGACGCAGCGATGAGCTGTGGACAGGACGGGACGAACGGCGGAACCTACTGGCTGTTCGCGGCTGGCGTCATGATCGGTGGCGCGTCGCCAGGCGCCAGCTGGTGCGGCACGCCCGAGACCAGCCGCACCTGCGCGCTCGCCACCCAGCCCGAGGCGCAGGCGCCCTCATATTCGGCCCGGCGCGCGACCGGAGCGGCGACGCCGCAGGTTTCCGGCGCCTGCCCGGCGCGTGGATAGACGATGCCGAACCAGCGCTGGTCGTGGGTCCGCGAGCAGATGAAGAACTCCGTCCCGGCCGCCAGCCGGTCGATCTCGCGATTGGCGTCGAACGGTGCGCCGCGCACCGGTGCTACGGCGGCCGCGCCCGGCCGGTCGCGGGTCGTGCCCCGCGCGGCGCAGGCCGCGAAACCCTGCCCCGCCTCGCCGACGCGTACCGGCACGCTCGCATTGCCGAGCAGCGACGGATCCTCCTCGGCCCGGACCAGCGGCGGCGTCGTCGAGCCGCCGCCCGTTTCGTTGCGCCCGAGCCGATCGCCGCAGCCGGCGGCGAGCAAAGCGAGCGGCAGCAGGACAAGTTGAGCCTTCATCGCGCTTGATCTAGGCGGATCGCGACGCGAACGCGAGTGGGAGCGCGCACGATGGCCAAATGGCTGATGAAGTCCGAGCCCGATGTCTACAGCTGGAGCGACCTCGTCCACGACAAGGCCACCGATTGGGACGGGGTGCGCAACAATGCCGCCCGTCTGCATCTGCGCGCCATGAAGCCCGGCGACGAGGCCTTCTTCTACCATAGCGGCGACGAAAAAGCGGTGGTCGGCATCATGAAGATAGCCGGCGCGCAGAAGCCGGACGGCGAGGACGGCGCCTGGGTGAAGGTTCCGGTCGCGCCCGTCCGCCCGCTCAATCCCGTCACCCTCAAGGACGTCAAGGCCGAGCCGAGGCTCGCGAAGATGGAGCTGGTCCGCCAGTCCCGCCTCTCGGTCTCGCCGGTCCGCGACGAGGAATGGGCCCTCATATTGGAGATGGCGAAATGAAGCATCTGATCCTGCTCGCAACCGCGGCGCTCGCCGCGACCCCCGCCGCCGCCCAGCCCCGCCCCTGGCACCTCACCCCCGATGGCTATGGCCCCACCAGGCTCGGCATGACCCGCGCCCAGGTCGAGCGGGCGCTCAACATCCGCCTGGAGGGCGAGCCGGTCGACGACGCCAATGCCTGCATCGAGATGGGCGCGACGCGGGGCGAGCATCGCGACCTCATCTTCATGTTCATCGACCGGCGGCTGAGCCGGGTCGCGGCGATCGACGCCAGCCGGGTCACGACGCCGCGCGGCCTCGGCATCGGCGCGACGGCGGCCCAGGTCCGCCGCACCTACGGCCGCGGCCTCAGGGCCGAGGAGCATACCTATATCGGCCGGCCGGCCGAATATCTGACCTTCTGGACCCGGCCGAACCGCCGCGGGGTCCGCTTCGTCACCGGCCTCAACCGCCGCGTCGAGGCGGTCATCGCCGGCAACGATTCGATCCAGCTGATCGAGGGTTGCGCCTAGCCCTGGACGCCCGAGCATAAGCGGGGGTTCGCGCAGCGAACGCGCGCTTATGTGAAGAGAGCGGGCAGGCCGGCCAGCCTCGCGCAGCGAGGACTGACGTCACGCGATTCACTCGCGTGACGGTCTTCGACTCCTCGGCCATATCGTCACGGGAGTGAATCCCGTGACGTCGGTCGGGTTCGCCAAAGCGACCCGCCGGCCGGCGTCGGCCGTCTTTTCGCGCTGCTCCGGCGGCGTTTCACGCCGGCGTCGCTGCGCTCGGCGGCTCGCCTAGAACCGCACCTCCGCCGCCATGGTGAAGGAGCGGCCGCGCGGATCGGCGACGCGCGGCTCCCAGGAGCTGCCGGCGCCGGTGTTGCTGTCATAGGTGATCGCGAAGGGCGGATCGCGGTCGAACAGGTTGCGCACGCCCGCGGTCAGCCTCAGCCCCGGCCCGAAATTGTAGCCGACCGACAGATTGTAGATGACATATTCGTCGACCCGCGGATTGTAGTCGGGCCGGGCGGCCGAGCCCGGCAGCGCGAAATTGCGATAGCTGTTGCGGAAGATCTGGGTCAGCGTGATGCTGAGGTCGTTGGTCTGGAAGCTGATGAACGCATTGTGCTTCCACCTGAGGGCGAGATCGCCGGTCAGCGTGAACACGCCGATCAGGCTCGGGCCCAGCGGCGCGGCCTGCGTTAGCGCCTCCCGCCGCCGCAGCATATAAGTGCCGTCGAGGCCGCCCAGGATGCGGCTGCCGTCGCCCAGCTCGAAGCCGCCGCGGAATGAAACCTCGATGCCCTGGGTCCGCCGCGCGCCCGCGTTGATCCACCTGCGGTCGATATCGGTGATGTTGTTCGCGGCGTCCCGGATGAATCGCTCCGGGAAGAGCGCCGCATTCTGAAGCAGCTGGGTCGTGGTCAGCTCGGTGATGGTGTTGTCGACATTGATCATCCACCAGTC
>NZ_JBQTIN010000038.1:0-2542 GCF_052388015.1 Sphingosinicella sp. | reverse complement strand
GGCAGGCCCGCGACAGTGATCGCGTCCCGGCTGTCCATCACGCCGGTGAAGCGCGCGTCCGCCGGGATGACGCTTTCGGAGGTCACGTCGCGCCCGCTTGGCCCCAGATCCTCCGCCAGCGTCGCCGCGACGAAGGCGTCGAGATCAAAGCCGTCGAACGCGAAGCTCACCTTTGCCCGCCCAGCTCCCGCGTCAGGAACGCGAACAGCAAAGCCGCGCGGGTCGCGTCCTCGGTCCGGTCGGCGCCGACCGAATGGCCGCCCTCCCGATACTCGCGATAATAGACGCGCTGGCCGAGCTCCTGGTGCCGCGCCGCCATCTTGCGGGCGTGGCCGGGATGGACCCGGTCGTCGAGCGTCGAGAGATAATAGAAGGTCGCCGGATAGTTCGGGACCCGGCGCAGGTTCTGATAGGGCGAATAGCGGCTCATGAACGCCCAGTCGCCGGCCACGTCGGGATTGCCATATTCGCCGACCCAGGAGGCGCCGGCCAGCAGCCGGTGATAGCGGCGCATGTCGGTGAGCGGCGAGCCGGAGATGACCGCGCCATAGAGGTCCGGTCGCTGGTTCGCCGCCGCGCCGACCAGCACGCCGCCGTTCGAGCGGCCGGAAATGCCGATATGGCGGGCGGTGGAAACGCCGGTGCGAACGAGATCCTCGGCGACCGCATGGAGATCGTCGAAGCTGCGCTGCCGGTTCTCGCGCAAGGCCGCCTCATGCCAGGCCGGGCCATATTCGCCGCCGCCCCGGATATTGGCGAGGACATAGGCGTTGCCCGCCTCGACCCAGAACAGGCCGAGCGGGCCGGAGCGATAGGGCTGCTCGGTGAGATAGGTCGGCGTCTGCGCGGCGCGGAAGCCGCCATAGGCATGGATCAAGGCTGGGACGGCGCCGCGCGTGCCGCGCCGCCGGACGATGAAATAGGGCACGCGGGTGCCGTCGCGCGAGCGGGCGAAACGCTGCTCGACACTCATGTTCGACGCCTCGAACTGCGCCGGCAGGCTCTGGACGACGCTCGTCCGCCCGGCCGCGTTCACCGCATGGAGCGCCGGCGGAGTCAGCATCGATTCGACGGTGACGAGCGCCAGATCCTCGCCGGTCGCGCGGATATCGAGCGTGCTGTTCGCCGGCAGGGCGACGGCATTGCTCGTCCAGCGCCCGTCATCGCCGCGCCGCAGCCGGAACAGCCGCCCGGACACGTCGTCGAGCGCCTTGACCCAGAGCACGCCGCCGGCCGCCGAGACCTCCTCGATCGCCTGGCTGGCGGTGGGCGCCATCACCAGCTCCGGCTGGACGGGCCGGCCGGCGGCGATGTCTTCGAGCGAATAAGCGACGACGGAGCCGATGGGGAGCGTGCGCTCGCCTGCCTCCATGGCGCTGTTGAGCCGGACGATCAGCCGGCCGCCCAGCACGTCCTGGATACTGGCATTGTCGGGGATCGGGACCGGCCGCAGCCCCTGATCGGTCACCAGCGATGTGCGGCTGGTCCAGAAGGTCAAGCCGCGGCCGAGGAAGTTCCAGCGCCGCGCGCTGTCGGTGAAGGAGAAGGGATTGAGGCTGATGTCGGTGCGCGCCGCTTCCTCGATCGTCTGCGCCTCGGCCAGCGGCGTGCCGCGCCGCCAGACTTTCGCGATCCGCGCGTAACCGGATTCGGTCAGCGAATCCGGGCCGAAATTGGTCGCGACCAGCAGCCGGTCCTGGTCGAGCCAGGTGACGTTGGTCTTCGCCTCGGGCAGAGTGAAGCCGCCCTCGACGAACCGGCCGCTCGGAATGTCGAACTCGCGCACCACGTCGGCGTCGCCGCCGCCGGGGCTGAGGCTGACGAGGCAGCGGCGGTATTCGGGCGCCAAACAATCGGCGCCGTGCCACACCCAGGATCGGTTCTCGGCGCGTCCCAGCGCGTCGACATCGATCAGGGTGCGCCATTCGGGCCGGCCGGCGAGATAGGCGGCGCGTGGGGATATCCGCCACAACCCACGCGGGCTCTGCGCGTCGCGCCAGAAATTGGTGATGAACTGGCCCTGGATTTCGTCGGGTTGCGCGATCTGGCGCACGTCGTTGAGGATAGCGAGCGCCCGCGTCCGCCGCTCGGCGAACCCCGGCGCCTGGCTCAGGTCATCCTCGGTCGCCTTGTTCCATTGCTCGACCTGGGCGATCGCGCGCTGGCCCTGAATCTCCTCCAGCCAGAGATAGGGGTCCTCGTCCTGCATTGCGGCAAGGGCGGAAGGCGCCACGACGACGAGCGCGGCGAGCAGCAGCTTCTTGATCAAGTTTACCTCCAGGAGCCGCCGCGACGCTAATCGGGCCGGCAACGGGAGTCACTAGGGCGGCGGCTCAATCCCCGGCGATCTTGGGCTTGCCGACGTCGCCCTTGCCGATTGTGTGGCCGGCCATTTCCATCATCCGGTCGAGGCTCTTCTTGGCGCGGAGCCGCAGCCCTTCCTCGATCTCGATCCGCGGCTGGAGGTCGCGGAGCGACACGTAGAGCTTCTCCAGCGTGTTCAGCGCCATGTAGGGGCACATGTTGCAGTTGCAGTTCCCGT